>JAXDQB010000027.1:0-8343 GCA_034668065.1 Paraburkholderia sp. | reverse complement strand
CCGCTTCCTCGACCGCTGGCAGCAAGGCGCACTCCCTTACGCCTATCAGGACGGGGTGATGGACGAGCCGACGGCGCGCGCATTCTTCGCGGCGACGGACCCGCTGGCCGCATTCTGCGGATCGCGGCTGCTGTGGGGCAGCTTGGCGCAAAGCGCGGCGCTCGTCTCGACGCTTCGTGGGGCGCTCGCGCGCGTGGACGCATGGATCGCGTCGCGAAACTGAGGTCATAACAACGGAGCTCACCGGGGCTCCCCCTCATTGCCGCGCATGACAGGGCGCGGCTAAAGTAGCGCATTCGCACTTTCCGACACCGAATTTCAAGGGCTGCCTCGCCATGTATCTCGGCATCGACCTCGGCACATCCGAAGTCAAAGCGTTGTTGCTTGGAACCGACGCGCGCGTGCTCGGCACGGCCGGTTCACCGTTCTCAGTCTCACGTCCGCATGCGCGCTGGTCCGAGCAGAATCCGGCCGACTGGTGGGAGGGCACCTGCATCGCCATCGCCAAGCTGCGCGATGCCCATCCCGATGCATTCGCACAAGTGCGGGGCATTGGCCTCTCGGGGCAGATGCACGGCGCCGTGCTTCTGGACGAGGACGACCATGTCCTGCGGCCCGCTATTTTGTGGAATGACATGCGCAGCGTCGACGAATGCGACGAGCTGACCAGGCGTGCACCACGATTGCACGACATCGCCGGCAATCTTGCAATGCCGGGCTTCACGGCGCCGAAGCTGCTATGGGCAGCGCGCCACGAGCCCGCCCTCTTTCGCCGAACTGCCTGCGTGCTGCTGCCGAAGGACTATCTGCGCCTCAGAATGACGGGCGAGAAGGTTTCCGATCCGTCGGACGCGGCCGGCACGCTCTGGCTCGACGTTGCGCGGCGCGACTGGTCCGATGAATTGCTCGACGCGTGCGGGATGCGCCGTTCGCAGATGCCGCGCCTTGCCGAAGGCAGTGCGCCTTCGGGCATGTTGCGCCCCGAGCTCGCGCGCGAGTGGGGTTTGAGCGGCGACATCGTCGTTGCAGCGGGCGGCGGCGACAATGCGGCGAGCGCGATCGGCATCGGTGCGACGGAGCCCGGCGACGGCTTCGTCTCGCTCGGCACATCCGGCGTGCTGTGCATCGTCGGCGACCGTTTTCTGCCGAACCCCGCCTCGGCCGTGCACGCGTTCTGCCATGCGATTCCGAACCGCTGGCACCAGATGAGCGTGGTGCTTTCGGCCGCAAGCTGCCTGCGCTGGATCTGCACGCTGACGGGCACCGACGAGCGCACGCTCGTCGCCGAAGCGGCAGCGCTCGCGCCCGAAGCGCTCGCCGATGCCCCGCTCTTTCTGCCCTATCTTTCCGGCGAACGCACGCCGCATAACGATCCCTATGCGCAGGGCGTCTTCTTCGGCATGACGCACGCGACGAATCGCGCGCTCATCGGCTATGCCGTGCTCGAAGGCGTGACACTTGCGCTCGCCGACGGGCTCGATGCGCTCGCGCAAGCCGGGACAAAGCCCATTGCGCTCTCTTTACTTGGCGGCGGCGCGCGCAGCGCGTACTGGGCGCAACTGCTTGCCGATGCGCTCGCCACGCCCACGCACCAGCACGGCGGCGGCGAAACGGGCGCGGCGCTCGGCGCGGCGCGCCTGGGCTGGCTTGCGGCGGGCGGCGACCCAGCCCTGGTGCTTACGAAGCCGCCCATTGCAGCGCAATTCACGCCCGATCCGCAGCGGCACGCGCAGTTGCGCACGCGCCTTGCGGCCTTCCGCGATCTGTATCGGCACGTCAAGCCGCTCTTCGATCCGTCGCGCGAGCGGCTGGCTTGAAAGCGCATTGGACTACCCGATAATATTTCGCACTCCTAATGCTCAACCCTAGCATCCGTGTCCCGTTCCGACGAAAAACTCGACTTAGCGACGCGCGCCGCCTGGCTCTACTACGTGGCAGGCAATACGCAAAACGAGATCGCCGACAAACTGCAGGTCTCGCGCCCCGTTGCGCAGCGCCTCGTTGCGTTTGCGGTCGAGAAGAATCTGATCCGCGTACGGATCGAGCATCGGCTTGCCGACTGTCTCACCCTCGCGGACCGTCTTCGTGCGCGCTACGGTTTGTCGATGTGCGAAGTGGTGCCTGTTGACGGCGACACGCTCGATGCGATCGACCGCAAGCTCGCCGTTGCCGGGGCGCAGGTGATGGAGCGGTACTTGAGCGAAGAAAAACCGATGGTCGTGGCTGTGAGCAGCGGGCGTACGTTGAAGGCGGCCGTCGATCAGCTCGGAGAGATCGACCGGCCGCAGCATCGGCTCGTGTCGATGGTGGGCGCGATTGCGCAAGACGGTTCCTCGAACCGCTATGACGTGGCACTGCATATCTCGGAGAAGACGGGCGGCAAGCATTTCCTGCTGCCCGCCCCGCTCATTGCCGATAACGAAGCGGAGCGTGCGCAGTGGTGCAATCACCGCCTCTACCGGATTGTCGAAGCACTGACGGCACGAGCCGACGTGGCGTTTATCGGCATCGGCGACATCGGGCCGCAATGCCCCTTGCATGTCGACGGATTCATTACGGAAGCCGAGGTGCAGGAGCTTCAAACGCGCGGCGCCGCGGCGGAAATGTTAGGACTGCCAATCGATTCCGAAGGCCGGCGGGTCGAATCGACGACTGGGCGACGTGTGACGAGCGTGCCGCTCGATTCGCCGCCCAGGCGCCCGACGATCGCTTTTGCGGGTGGTGCGCGCAAGCATCAGGCGGTGCTCGCGGCATTAAACGGCGGCTGGCTCTCGGGGCTCGTGACCGATGAGGCTTGTGCGCGCGCGGCTTTGGGCGATGAGGCGCGGGAGGGAAAGCGGGTTCCAGTGCGGTGAGGATGTGGGTTGGGAAGTGCAAAACCCTGTGTAACAATAGGCTTTTCCGACAAGCAATCGGATAATTCTGATTTATGCAAGTTGTTGGACGAAGGGCACATTTTTCGCTCTTCGACGGCATTCCGCCGAACATTTCAGTTACCTTTCATCGCTCTAAAGCCCCGAATCACGAGCGATGAACAGGAAGACGTACCGTCTGGTGTATTCCCGGCTCCAAGGGATGGTGGTGGCGGTCGCGGAGACCGCCACCGCTGCCGGGAAATCGGCCGGTAGCGAGACGCGTGCGCGCCGACGATCCATGCCGCACGCGTCGGCTGCTGCGGCAAGTGTCGCGTTGGTGAGCGCTGTACCAGCCATGGTCTCGGCGCAGATCGCGCCAACGCCGGGCACGTCCACACACGTGATCCAAACCCCGAACGGGCTCCCGCAGGTGAACATCGCAACGCCGTCCTCAGGTGCCGGCGTGTCGGTCAATACTTACAACCAGTTCGACGTGTCTCGGGCGGGGGCGATCCTGAATAACTCGCCCACGATCGTGAACACGCAGCAAGCGGGCTATATCAACGGCAATCCGAACTTCGGGCCAGGCCAGTCCGCACGCATCATTGTCAATCAGGTCAACAGCACGGCGGCGAGTCATATCAGAGGCCATGTCGAGGTGGCGGGATCCAGGGCACAGATCGTCTTGGCAAACCCCGCGGGCATTGTCGTGGACGGCGGCGGCTTCATCAATACGAGTCGCGCGATTTTGACGACCGGCCAACCACACTACGGTGCCGATGGCTCACTCGCCGGCTTCAATGTCAGCCGCGGCCTGATCACGGTTCAGGGAGCGGGCCTAAATGCATCGAACGTTGACCAGGTCGACCTTATTTCCCGTGCCGTACAAGCGAATTCGGCCATCTATGCGAAGAGCCTGAATGTCATTGCGGGTGCGAATCGGGTCAATCACGACACGCTTGCAGCAACGGCCATTCAAGGCGATGGCGCAGCGCCGGCAATTGCGATCGACGTGAGCCAGCTCGGCGGAATGTATGCCAATAGGGTTTTTTTGGTATCGAACGAAAACGGCGTTGGCGTCGCTCACGCAGGTACGATCGCCGCGCAAGCTGGCGACTTGGCGTTGCATTCGAACGGTCGTCTCGTGTTGACGGGCAAGACAACGGCGATTGGCAACATCGCCGTATCTGCGGCGGGCGGCATCGAGAACAGCGGCACAACCGGCAGCAAGCAGTCGGTCTGGCTGAATACCGGCGCCGATGTGGCGAACAAAGGCACGCTCACCGCGCAGGTGAACGTGAAAATCAATGCCGGATCGATGAACTCGACCGGTACGCTGGGTGCCGGCGTGAACAGCGACGGTTCCGTCGGGCACAGCGGCAACCTGAACATCGAGACGACGGGCCAGTTGGATGCGACCGGCCGGAACCTCGCGGGCGGCAACGCGTCGCTAACGGGCGGCGGCGTCAATCTCGCAGACAGCCGGACGGCGGCGAACGGCAAACTTTCGCTGACCGCGACCACAGGTGACGTGAATCTCACCCATGCGACAACGAGCGCAAAGGGCGCAGTCACGGCGAACGCGCCGGGGGCAGTGATCACCCACTACGGCAACCTGTCGAGCCAGAGCAGCACGACGTTGACAGCAGGCAGCCTGTCCAACCAAGGCGGCCAGGTGTCGTCGCAGGGGCCGCTGTCGGTTCGGGCTGCCGGAGAAATCGCCAACCAGGCTGGCCTGTTCGTGTCGGATAGCACGCTGGAGCTGCACGGCGGCGCAATCGCGAACAACCAAGGCACGATAGAGAGCGCCGCCAAAATGACGATCGACGGGACGTCGATAGACAATACGTCGGGTCGGATTACGTCACTGAATGGCGATACCTTGACGCTCACCACGAGCGGGCAACTGACGAACGCGGCGGGCAGGACGGCGGCCGGCACGCAAGGTGGCGTGATCGGCGGCAACGGCGACGTGACGGTTAAAGGCGGGCATGTCACCAACCACGGCGCCGTGACGGCCAAATCGAACCTGAAGGTGATTGGGCAATCGGTTGATAACAACGGCGGAACGCTCAAGGCAACGCAGAATGTGACGGTCGATGCCGATGCGCGCCTGACCAATAGCGGCGGCGGCATGATTGACGGCCAGACGGCGACGCTTGGCGCGACGACCCTCGACAACAGCGCCGGGACCGTGCAGGCGGATCAGGTGTCGTTGAATGCAACCGATCTAGTGAATCACGGCGGCACCATCACGCAGAGCGGCACCGGAGCAATAACCGTCAACGTCACCAGCACGCTCGACAATTCCGGCGGAGGCACGCTGCAGACGAACAGCGCCGACCTGGGGCTCTCCCCCGCCACGCTAATTAACGATGGCGGTACGCTGACTCATGCAGGCACCGGCACGCTGACGCTCGGCGATGATACGGGATCGATTTCGAACGTCGGCGGCAGCATCGCCAGCAACGGGCGTGTCATGACCCAAAGCGGCACCCTGAACAACGCGTCGGGTTCGATCATCGGTCAGACCGGGCTGACGGCCACGGTCAGCGGTGCGTTGAACAATTCCAACGGCGAGCTGCTATCCAATACCGACCTGGGCATCACCAGCACGACGCTCACGAACGACGGTGGCCAAATCGGCGCGAGCACAAATGCGAGGATCCATAGCGGTTCGCTCTCAAATCGCGGCGGCGCAATCGTTGCGCCGAATCTGACGACGACAGTCGATTCGACGCTCGACAACAGCGGAGGCAAGCTCGAGGCGAACCAGCTCGGATTGACGGCCACGAATCTGACGAACCGCGGCGGCACGATCACGCAGTACGGTACGTCGCCGATGAGCGTAAATGTGAGCGGCAAGCTGGACAACTCCGCAGGCGGCGTCATTCAGACGAACAGCACGGACCTGACGCTCAAACCCGCCGAATTGAACAACGCGGGCGGCACGCTCACCCATGCCGGAACGGGTACGCTGGCAATTGGGCCGGGCAATGGCACAAGCGCGCTGAACAATGCGTCGGGGACTATCGTCACCAAGGGTCAAGCCATTGTCGACGCAAGCAGCTTGGACAATTCGGGCGGCATCATCGCAGCGCGGGGGGGCATCACAGGAACCATCGCGGGCGACGTGAACAACACGCAAGGTCTGTTGCGTTCGGGCGCGTCCCTCTCACTGGCCCATGGCGGCGCGCTCGTCAACCGGGGCGGCCACATTCAGGCCGGCCAATCGACGGCGGGCGATACCAGTACGCTCGCCGTGCAATCCGCGTCGATCGACAATACGGACGGATTGATTAGCGGCCTCGGCACGGGCAAGACGACCGTGCAAGGCGGAAGCCAGATCGTCAATAGCCACGCGGGCGGCGCGTCCGGCATGGGCACCATCACCGGCAATGGTGACGTGACGGTCAGCGCGTCATTGGTCACCAACACACAGGGCGGCCAGATCAGCGGCGCTGCTCTCCACCTTCTAGGGAACACGTTGGAGAACAGCGGTGGCCAGATCGGCAACATTGTCAGCTCGAACGGCGATGTGGAAGTCAAGATGGCCGGCTCGGTGACGAATACGACCGGGGCGATCAGCTCGTCGCACAATTTGTCGGTTTCGGCGGAGACCCTGCTCGGCGGTGGCGCGTACAACTCGACCCACGACGCGACGATAAATTTGCAAGGCGATTTCGCGGCGACGCCCGATTACGAGTTCAACGTCGGCCACGATCTCGCCGTTACGTTGCCCGGTACGTTCGACAATAAGGGCAACGTGCAATCGCCCAACAACTTGAAGGTCGATGCGGGCAACATTGTCAACTCTGGCGCATTGTCAGCCGGCGGCTTACTGCACACGCATTCCGGCAAGCTGAACAACACCGGCGCGATTGTGGGCGGAAGTGTGTCGCTCAGTGCGGATGGTACGGTGTCGAACGTTGGAACGACCGCGCTGATTGGCGGCTCCGACAGCAACGGCCTCTTGGAAATCCTCGCGAAAAACATCGAAAACCGCGACGGCACGACGGCGACCGACACGATGGCGCAGACGGCCATCTTCGGCATGGGCAAGGTCGTGCTGGCGGGCGGCAAGGATGCCAGCGGCAATTACACGAACGCGGCGCTGGTGAACAACGAATCGGCGCTGATCGAATCCGGCGGTGGCATGGAGCTGCACGCCGACAAGGTAACGAACACGCGCCGCGTGATGCGGACCTCCGGCTATACCAGCAACGTCGATCCGGCGCTCCTCGAACAGCAAGGCATCAGCATGAGCGGCCGGACCGGGCAGATCAACGTGAAGGACCCGACCAGCATCGGCGGCGTCTACACCGATCCACCTCACGGCGGTCAGTGGAACAGCACGTACCAGTACACGACCTACACGGGCAGCGCAGTGGCCAATACCGTGACCGACATCAGCCCCGCCGCGCAAATCGTTTCAGGCGGCGGACTCGATGCGTCCTCGGTCGGGACGTTGCAGAACTACTGGAGCAACGTGGCGGCGGCCGGTAACGTCGAGTCGCCGGCCCATTACGATGCGGATGGCTGGGCAGCCACGGGACAGCAGGCGCCGGGCGTAAAAGTCAAGTACTCGGGCCAATACCACTACAACAATTACGACAATACCGAGCACAACTGGCAGTTACCGTTCGGTGACGCGCCGTTCGTCACCAAACGTCCGGGCGGCTATGCGCAAGCGGCGCCAGCCGATTTCAAGCAGTACAAATTGCCGAGCTACGATTCGACTTGGGGTTCGAACGGCACGATTTCCGGCACAGGCGTAAGCATCAACAACACGGCGGCTAATGCGTCGGTTCCGTCGCTGGGCTTGCTCCCCGGCCAGTCATTGCCCGGGCCGACGCTCGACACGCCAAATGGCAGCGCGAGCGGTGCAAAATCGTTGGCCGCATCGGTGCATAACGGCGCAACGACGCCGGTCGAGCCGATCATCGCCCGTGCGACGGCGCAGAACGTCCTGAACAACCTGGCGATTCCGCAAGGTGGACTCTTCAAGCCGAATCCGGCACCGGACGCGGGTTACGTGATCGAGACAAACCCCGCGTTCACGAATCAGAAAAACTTCCTGTCGAGCGACTACTTCTTCCAGCAGATTGGCGTTGACCTCACCCATCTTCCGAAGCGCTTGGGTGACGGCTTCTACGAACAGCAGCTCGTTCGCAACGAGGTGACGGCCTTGACCGGAAAAGCCATGCTGGGTCCGTACACGGACCTCCAATCGATGTTTCAGTCGCTTATGGCTAAAGGCGCGGAGCTGTCGAAACCGCTCAATCTACCGTTAGGCGCGAGCCTGTCGGCCGAACAGGTATCGAAGCTGACAAGCGACGTCATCATGATGGAAACGCGCGTTGTCGACGGACAGTCGGTGCTAGTGCCGGTGGTGTATCTGGCGAAGGTCGATGAGCGGCACATGGGCGATGGCCCGCTTATTACTGCGAAAAACATCGACTTCAAAGATGCTCAGACGTTCACTAAC
>JAXDQB010000026.1:0-8040 GCA_034668065.1 Paraburkholderia sp. | reverse complement strand
GAGTACGCGGAGTGCCGTTTGAAGGCGAAGTTCCTGACCGGCGCCGATCCGGGATTTCAGCTCTTCGAAACCATGCTCTCGAGGCGCGGGGCGGGCGTCGCACACCTCGAGCGGCACTTGGCACGCTTGGCCGGCAGCGCCGCGCAGCTCGGCTTCGCATTTGATGAAAGGGCGGTGCGAGCGAAGATCGCCGAGCGCTGCGCGCAATTGCCCGAGACCGTCGAGCACCGGTTCCGCCTCACGCTCATGAAGGACGGAGCGACCGAGATGACGACGGCGCCGCTCGGGCCGGTGAAGAGGCTGGCCGATGGAGCCGACGCGAACGAGCGAGCCCGTGTGGCGGGTCTCAATGGGGATGTGCGTCTGGCCGGCCTTGAACCCGATCACCGCGCGGCGGTCGGCTTGCTGCTCGCGCCCGAGCATGGCTTTGCGTCCACCCGGTCGAGCGATTTCCTTCTCCGTCACAAAACGACGCACCGCGCCGAGTATGACCGCGGCTGGCGCGAAGCTGAAGCGCACGGCGGCTTCGACATGCTTTTTTTCAATGAACGCGGCGAGCTGACCGAAGGCGGCCGCTCGAATGTCTTCGTCAAGCGAGACGGCCGCTGGTGGACCCCGCCACTTGACGCCGGCTTGCTGCCGGGCGTCATGCGCCAAATGCTGCTCGACGATGTAGGCTTCGGCGCACGCGAGCGCGTCTTGACGATTCGCGACGTCCGCGATGCCGAGGCGCTTCTCGTCTGCAATGCGTTGCGGGGTGCCTTGGTGGCCCGGATCGTCTCGCCTCTTGACACCGGAGCTGGAGCGGACTGATCAAGCCGCGTCTTGTATCGGGCGCTGTCGCGTCGGTGATTGATTCAATCGCGGCGATGTGGCCGCCCGTGCGGGAGGCTTCAGAATTCGTGCTCTGGCCCTGGGAACGTGCCGTCCTTGACCGCCTTGACGTAGGCGCTGACCGCCGCCTGAATGCTCGGCGCGCCGTCCATGAAGTCCTTCACGAAGCGTGCCGGCTTGCCGGGGAAAATGCCGAGCATGTCGTGCAGGACCAGCACCTGGCCCGAGCAGTCGAGGCCCGCGCCGATGCCGATGGTCGGAATTCGCAGCTCCCTGGTGACTCCGGCCGCGACCAGCGACGGAATTGCTTCCAGCACGAGCAGTTGCGCGCCCGCGTCCTGCACGGCGCGTGCATCGCGCACGAGCTGCGCCGCGGCGGCCTCAGTCTTGCCCTGTACCTTGAAGCCCCCGAAGGCATGCACAGATTGCGGCGTGAGCCCCACATGCGCGCAGACAGGTACCGACCGTTCGACGAGATACCGCACCGTCTCGGCCAGCCATTCGCCGCCCTCGAGCTTGATCATCTGCGCGCCTGCGCGCATGACGGTTACGGCGCTTGAGAACGCGTCGGCGGCGGTGCCGTATGTACCGAAGGGCAGGTCGGCCACCACCAATGCGCGGGGCTGCGCGCGCGCGACGCAAGCCGTGTGATACGCGATGTCCTCGAGCGTGACAGGCAGCGTTGTCGTATGACCTTGCAAGACGTTCCCGAGCGAGTCGCCGATCAGAAGCACGTCGACGCCGGCACCGTCGAGCAGCGATGCGAAGCTCGCGTCATAGCAAGTGAGCATCGCGATTTTCTCGCCGGCGTCGCGCATTGCCTGAAGCTTGGGCACCGTCACTTTCGCCCGGCTGGTTTCCTGCAGGTAAGTCATCGGAAGTTCCATTCTCGGATAGGATCGACGCGGCCCAGCCAGGCAGGGCATCGCCGCATGTTACTGCGCTTTGACGAAGCTTGCCTTACGCCCGCGCATTGTTTCGATGCGCTCCACGACCAGCGCGAAATCCGCAGCGGATTCGAGCGGATTCAGATGCTCGGTGTTGACCGTCAGCACCGGACTGCCGTCGAAGTGATAAAAGAACTGATCGTACGCCTCGCTGAGCTTGCGCACGTAGGTTTCGGTGATGAGCCCCTCCGCCGGCCGCCCGCGAAGGTGGATTCGCTCAAGCAGCGTTTGCGCACCCGCTTGCAGATAGACGATGAGATCGGGGGCAGGCGCGGCCGTTTGCACCTGTGCAGTGAGCGTTCGATAAAGACGCCACTCGTCGTCGGGGAGCGTCAAGCGCGCAAAAATGTCATTCTTTTGCACGAGGAAATCGGCGACGAGCGATGTGCCGCTCGCCAAAGCCTCGGCCGCTTCGCGCGCCTGCCCGGCGCGTTGCAGGGCGAAATGCAGCTGGGTCGGCAGGGCAAAACGCGGCATGTCGCCGTAGAAACGATCGAGGAACGGGTTGTCCGCCGCACGTTCGAGCAACGTGTGCGCCGACCACTGTTGGGCCAGGCGCTCGGCGAGGGATGTCTTGCCGACGCCGATTGGTCCTTCGATCGCCACGTAGCGATAAGGGCATTGCCGTTCGGGGGCCATGACGGTGAGTGCGGGCGCGCTCATCGGCAGCCGCTCTTGAATGGGTGGCCAGTGGGTGAACCGTTCGGGTCCGCGTTGCTGACGCCTCCGTCGCCCGGAGGGGCGGCATAGCCCGCGTTCCCCGCGCGTTTGTCGCGCAGTGCCTTGAGCATGGCGCAGCGGCAGGTCTGAACTTTTTCGATCCGTTGATGCGCGACGCGCTCGATGAGCGAGTCGGCGCGGCCAATGCCGGGAATCGTCACGCCGGCATCGATCTCGACGAGCGGCACCAGCACGAACGCACGTTCGGCTGCACGCGGATGCGGGACGACGAGATCGGGCTCGTCGATGCGCTCGTCGCCGAACAGCAGGATATCGAGGTCCAGCGTACGCGGCGCGTTGCTGAACGGCCGCTCCCGGCCGAAGTGATGCTCGATGCGATGGCACAGTGCGAGCAGTGCGCGCGCACTCAGCGTGGTATCGATCTTGACGACGAGGTTGTAGTAATCGTCGCCCTGTGCCTCGATCGGCTCCGTGCAATAGAGGCTCGACTTGGCGAGCACCGTGACGCAGTGCTGCTGCGCGAGACATACGACCGCGTCCTTCACGGACTGGCGGGCGTCCCCGAGGTTCGCGCCAAGACCGATATAAGCAACCGTCATGACATGGCTTCCTACGGCTTCACGAGTTCACCATTTCGTTCGGGAGCAGCGTTGCCGCATCAGCCCTCGCGCACGTCGTGCGTAGAAGCAGAGCCGCCGGCATCGCCGGATCCCCCAACGTGACTTCCTTCGGGGGATGCGGCCGACGATTCGCCGTCATCCGACTTACGTCCGCGTCCGCCGCGGCGCCTGCGCTTGCGCGGCGTCCGTTCTTTGCCCCCTTGCTCCAACAGCGTTTCGCGCGCTGAGGCGTCGCCTTCGATGAAGGCCGTCCACCACTGTCCTATCGAGGGATCCAACTCGCCCGATTCACAGCGCAGCAGGAGGAAATCATACCCTGCTCTAAACCTTTGGTGTTCGAAGAGCTTCAGCGCGCTGCGCCCGGAGCGTTTCTCCAAACGCGACTGCAGCCCCCAAATCTCGCGCATATCGGCCGAGTAGCGCTTGTGTATGGCAAGCTTCTCCGTCTGCGTGTCGATGACGTCGTCCATCGCACGATGCAGTGCGGGGATCGGGAATTCGCCGCTCTGCTCGAAGGCCTGCGCACGCTGCTGCACGTCGTGCCAGAGCAGCGTCGCGAAGAGGAAGCCCGGCGAAACGGGCTTGCCGGCGCGCACGCGCGCATCGGTGTTGTTGAGCGCGAGCGTGACGAACGATTCGCCGTGCGGCTGCTCGAGCACCACGTCGAGTAGCGGCAGCAGGCCGTGGTGCAGGCCTTCCTTGCGCAGCTGCTTCAGGCATGCGAGCGCGTGGCCCGACAGCAACAGCTTGAGCATCTCGTCGAAAAGCCGCGCCGCCGGTATGTTGTTGATCAGATCCGCAAGCGGCGTGATCGGCGCGCGCGTTGCTTCTTCGATCTCGAAGCTGAGCTTCGCCGCAAAGCGCACGACGCGCAGCATGCGCACCGGATCCTCACGGTAACGCGTCACAGGATCGCCGATCATCCGCAACATGCGAGCACGAACGTCGGCTATGCCGTCGTGGTAATCGAGCACCGTCTGCGTTGCCGGATCGTAGTACATCGCATTGATCGTGAAGTCGCGCCGCGTTGCGTCTTCATGCTGCTCGCCCCAGACGTTGTCGCGCAGCACGCGGCCGCTCGCATCGACTGCGTGAGTGCGGCGGTCGAGCTCGTCGCGCCGCAGTCGTCGCGCGGGCGCGCCGCCGTCCGATCCCCCTTGTGGATTGCCTTCGGGGCGGGCAACTTCCTTCGGGGCAGCGGCGGGCGGCGGATCGACGAGCGCCCGGAACGTTGAGACTTCGATGATTTCCTGCCCGAACTGCACGTGGACGATCTGGAAGCGTCTACCGATCAACCGCGCGCGACGAAAGAGCCGCTGCACCTCGTCGGGTGTTGCGTCGGTCGCAACGTCGAAATCTTTCGGCGCGATGCCAAGCAGTAGATCGCGCACGGCACCGCCAACGATGAATGCGCGAAAGCCCGCCTGCTGCAGCGTCTCGGTAACGCGCACGGCATTGCGCGAGATCAGGCTGGGATCGATCCCATGCACGTCGGACGAGAGGATCACGGGAGCGTCCGGTTCCGGCGCCGAGGCGACCTTGGGCACTCTCGGACCCTTGCGGCGAGGCTTCGCTGCGGGCGCTTTAGTGCCTGCTTCGGTGCCTGTTTCAATGTCGGCTTCGGCGCCCATTTCCAAGCCTCGTTCGGGGCGGGCACCCGGTTCGGCACTTGCCGACGTGCCGGCAGCGAGCGAGTGTTGGGGGGTGGCCGTGCTTTGGCCGAACAGCTTGCGAATAAGATTCTTGATCACGAGGGTTGGAAGAGATCGAAGATGCGCCAGCCCTTTGCCTCGGCATGGGCACGCAGCGTGGCATCGGGGTTGGTCGCGATCGGATCGGTGACTTCCTCGAGCAGGGGAATGTCGTTGTGCGAATCGCTGTAGAAGTAGCTGTGCGGGAATTCGCCGAGTGCTTTACCGAGCGAGGCGAGCCACGCCTCGACGCGCACGATCTTGCCTTCGCGGTAGCTTGGCGTGCCCGTGCCGCGGCCCGTGAAGGGCGAGTGCGGCTGCCCGTCGACGGTCTCCACTTCGCAGGCGATCAACATCTCGACGCCGAATGCGTCGGCGATCGGCCGCGTAACGAACTCGTTCGTCGCCGTGACGATGCAGCAGAGGTCGCCCTGATCCTGATGGCGGCGCACAAGCTCGAGAGCGGCCGGCACCAGCGCCGGCCGGATCACCTCATGCATGAACTGCTCGTGCCAGGCGGTGAGCTGCGCGCGGGAGTGTTTGGCAAGCGGCGTGAGCATCGTTTCCAGGTACGCGTGGATGTCGAGCCGGCCGGCCTTGTAGTCGGCGTAAAAACGGTCGACGTCGCGCATGAAGGTGTCGGCATCGACGATGCCGAGCTTCACCATGAAGCGGCCCCATTCGTGGTCGCTATCGGTTGGGATGAGCGTGTGATCGAGGTCGAAGAGAGCGAGATTGGTCATGAGGGAGCATTTTACTTGAAGCCGGCGGCGCCAGCCTTCGGGGCGTCCGGGGACGCATCCCCTTCGGGCATTTCCTTCGGGGCGCCCCCCAATCCCCCAAGAGGACTTCCTTCGGGGCGGGGGACTTCCTTCGGGGCGCCCGATGGGGGCTGCGCGAGCATCGTGCGCAACAGAGGCAGCGTGATCGCGCGCTTCTGTTCGAGTGAAAATCGGTCCAGCGCATCGAGCAGCGCCATGAGGCTCGGCATGTCCCGCCTGAAGTGCGTGAGAAGGTGGGCGGGCACGTCCTCGCCGAGCGCGATGCCGCGCTCCTTTGCCGCGTGCTTGAGGACGGCAGCCTTGTGTTCGTCGGGCAGAGGCGCAAGATGGAACACGAGCCCCCAGCCGAGGCGCGTGCGCAGGTCTTCGCGCACCGTGAGGGCGATCGGTGCGGCGTTACCCGTTGCGACGAGCGCCGCCGACGGATGCGCGCGCACCTCGTTGAAAAGGTTGAAGAGCGCGACTTGCTGCGCGCTCGAGAGCTTGTCGCAGTCGTCGACGCCATAGATCGGCACCCGCGGGTCGAACGCGAATGCAGTCAGCGCGCTTTGGGGACCGAGAAAGCGCGCGCGCTCAGGCCCCGCGCTATGGGCGAGCGCACCGAGCAGGTGGCTGCGCCCGCTGCCGGATTCGCCCCAGATGTAGAAGGAGCGGTCGGCGAGCGGGCCTGCGGCGAGGGCGCTGTCGAGCTCGACGAGCCGAGCGACAAGTTCGGTGTTGGCGCCCACGAAGAAGTTGTCGAACGTCGATGGCGGCGGGGTGCCGAGATCCAGCGTCAATTGGCGTTGCACGGACACGATAGAAGTAGTCGGTCAGTTTTTGTAGAGTCCGCTCTTCAGGTAGCTGCGGCGCACTTCGCGCAGCGCGGTAGAGAGGATGGCGCTGACGGGCAGCGCGAGCAGCACGCCGAAGAAGCCGAACAATTGCCCGAAGGCGAGCAGCGCGAAGATCACGGTAAGCGGATGCAGACCGATGCGCTCGCCGACGAGCCGTGGCGTGAGGATAAAGCTTTCGAGTATCTGGCCGATGCCGTAGATGACGGCGACAGCGACAAAGCCGTACAGGTTGCCGAATTGCAGCAGCGCTGCGAGCAGCGCGAGCGCGAGGCCCGTCGCATATCCGACATAGGGGATGAAGACGGCGAGGCCCGTGAAGACGCCCACGGGCAGCGCGATCTCGAAGCCGGCAACGGTCATCGCGACCCCGTAGAACGCCGCGAGCACCCCCATCACGAGCAACTGGCCCCGCAGATATTGCGAAAGCGTGCCGTCCATCTCCGTGACGAGTTCCGTCGTTTTCGGCAGCCATCGGCGCGGCACAAACGCCGCGACGCGCGCGAGCATTGTGTTCCAGTCGTAGAGCAGATAGAAGAGGACGAGCGGCACCATGACGAGATCGCCGACTACCGTGATCATCACGTTGCCGCTCGTGCGCAGCGACTTCCAGGCGGCGAGGGCGAAAGTCTGCGCGCTGCTTTGCACCTGGTTCGAGAGCATGTCGCGCAGGCTCGAGAAGTCGAACACGTCGCCGAAGCCGAGGAAGGTCAGCTTCGGCTGCGCCCAATCGTGCAGGCGCACGATCAAGAGCGGAACCTGCCGCTGCAGCTGCGGCGCCTCCCGCTGCACGACTGCGAACAAAAGCAGCGCGAGCAATGTCACGACAAGCGCGAAGAAGAGCATCATGATGAGTGCGGCAAAGCCGCGCGGCACGCGCCGCCGCACGAGCCAGGCAACGCCGGGCTGCAGGATGTACGCGAGGATCGCGCCCAGCAGGAACGGCGTGAGCACCGGGCTCAACAACCAGAGCAGAACGCCGAGCCCGAGCGCCATCGCACTCCAGAACAGGGCCTGGCGCTGGTAGGGCGTGAGAAGCGGAGATGTCTGGGACAAAAGTTTTCTCAGGTGTGGGGCGGTGTGTTGAATTCGGAGCCAGCCGGCCGGCATCGGGTAAAATCGCATTTTACCGACCTTCTCGCACTTCTCCATGAATCAACCGAAATCCGCTCCGGATGGCCGGCATCCGACCGATCCGTCCGATCAGTCAAATCGGGCTGAGGGCCTGTCATATCGTGATGCGGGCGTCGATATCGATGCCGGCGATGCGCTCGTCGACGCGATCAAGCCGTTTGCAAAAAAGACACTGCGCGATGGTGTGCTCGGCGGCATCGGCGGTTTCGGCGCGCTCTTCGAAGTGCCGAAGAAGTATCGCGAGCCCGTGCTCGTCTCCGGCACCGACGGCGTCGGCACGAAGCTCAAGCTCGCGTTTCAGCTCAATAAGCACGACACGGTTGGCCAGGATCTCGTGGCGATGAGCGTCAACGATATTCTGGTGCAGGGCGCCGAACCGCTTTTCTTCCTCGATTACTTCGCCTGCGGCAAGCTCGACGTCGGCACGGCGGCCACGGTCGTGAAAGGCATCGCTCACGGCTGCGAGCTTGCAGGCTGTGCGCTGATTGGTGGTGAGACGGCCGAGATGCCGGGCATGT
>JAXDQB010000025.1:0-4405 GCA_034668065.1 Paraburkholderia sp. | reverse complement strand
CGCGCCTTTGCCACACGCCCCGCCTGATAGACCGCTGTTGCGGGCGAAATGTCGGGATCGAGGCCGCTTCCGGAAGAAGTGACGAGATCCACCGGCACCGGCATCGTATTGGACGGGTCTGCATCGTGCAGCGCCGTGAGCCGCCCCTTCACCTCGTCAGAAAGCGCCGGATTCGTCGGACCAAGGTTCGAGGCACTCGAGTTCTGCGCGTTGTACGGATTCGGCGAGGTGGCCGACAACCGGCCCCAGAAGTAGTACGGCGCATCGAACTGCTGACCGAGCAACTCGGAGCCCACCGGTTTGCCGTTCTTCTCGATCAGGCTGCCGTTCGCCTGATGCGGAAATACAGCCTGGGAGATGGCGGTCACGACGGCCGGATAGGCGATGCCCGTGATCACCGTCATCGCGGCAAACAACACCACTAAAGGTCGCAAAATTTTCATGGTCGTTCAGCTTAAAAGCGAAGTGTGTGAGCGAAAATGTGTGCTGATCATCTTCAATAAGCCGGGCGGATAAAAAACCGCTGTATCCGCCCGGCAAGATTGCTCTGCCGAGACCGGCCGATCAGGCCCAACCCATCGCGGCCATCACCATGTCGATCAGCTTGATGCAAGGGAACGGCAATACGATACCGCCGAGGCCATAGATCAGCAGGTTGCGGCGCAGCAGCGACGCCGCGCCGAGCGGGCGGTATTGCACGCCTTTCAAGGCGAGCGGGATCAGGAACACGATGATGAGCGCATTGAAGATCACGGCCGACAGAATCGCAGAGGTGGGCGATGTCAAATGCATCACGTCGAGCACCCGCAGTTGCGGATACGTCGTCGCAAACGCAGCGGGAATGATCGCGAAGTACTTGGCAACGTCGTTGGCAATCGAGAACGTCGTCAACGAGCCCCGCGTCATCAACATCTGCTTGCCGATCTCAACGATCTCGATCAGCTTCGTCGGGTTCGAATCAAGGTCGACCATGTTGCCCGCTTCCTTCGCGGCTTGCGTGCCCGTATTCATTGCCACGGCCACGTCAGCCTGCGCGAGTGCCGGCGCATCGTTAGTGCCGTCGCCCGTCATCGCGACAAGCCTCCCTTCGGCCTGATGCGAGCGGATCACCGTGAGCTTGGCTTCCGGCGTCGCTTCGGCGAGGAAATCGTCGACGCCCGCTTCTGCGGCAATCGCTGCCGCCGTCAACCGGTTGTCGCCCGTCACCATCACCGTCTTGATGCCCATCTTGCGAAGCTCGGCAAAGCGCTCTTTGATGCCGCCCTTGACGATGTCCTTCAGCTCGATCACGCCGAGCACGCGCGCGGTGACCTGCTCCGTACCGGCCGCACCCTGCTTCTCCGCCACCACGAGAGGCGTGCTGCCGCGGCGCGCAACTTCGTCGACCGCTTTCTGCACTTCCTGCGGGAAGCGCCCGCCTCCTTCTTCGACGTAACGACGCACCGCGTCGGCCGCGCCCTTACGAATTTCACGGTTCGGCAAATCGACGCCGCTCATCCGCGTTTGCGCGGTGAAGCCGAGGAACTGAGCGTGCAGCGAACCCATGTCGCGTTCACGAATATTGAACCGCTGCTTGGCCAACACGACGATGCTTCGGCCCTCAGGCGTTTCGTCGGCAAGCGACGCAAGCTGCGCGGCGTCCGCGAGAGACTCCTCCGTCATGCCGGGTGCCGGCACGAAGGTGGAAGCTTGGCGATTGCCGAGCGTGATCGTGCCCGTCTTGTCGAGCAGCAGGACGTCCACGTCGCCGGCCGCTTCTACCGCGCGGCCCGAGGTGGCGATCACGTTGGCCTGCATCATGCGGCTCATGCCGGCAACGCCGATGGCCGACAGCAGGCCACCGATCGTCGTCGGGATCAGACACACGAGCAGAGCGACGAGCGCGGTGATCGTGACGACATGGCCCGCTTTCATCGCCGCGACCGAAAAGATCGAGAACGGCAACAGCGTCGCGGTCGCAAAGAGCAGCACGAGCGTGAGCGCCACCAGCAGAATCGTCAGCGCGATCTCGTTGGGCGTCTTCTGGCGCTTCGCGCCTTCTACCATCGCGATCATCCGGTCGAGGAATGCTTCGCCCGGATTGACCGTGACGCGCACGACGATCCAGTCGGACAGCACGCGCGTGCCGCCCGTGACGGACGAGAAGTCGCCGCCCGATTCACGGATGACCGGTGCGGATTCGCCGGTAATCGCCGACTCGTCGACCGATGCCACACCTTCGATCACCTCGCCGTCGGCGGGAATCGTGTCGCCACTCTCGACGAGAACGACATCGCCCTTGCGCAGGTCCGTAGACGTCGTGATGCGGATCGGCGATTTCGGGTGCGGCTCGTTGAGCTTCTTGGCCATCACGTTGTGCTTCGCACTCCTAAGCGAAGCAGCCTGAGCCTTCGAACGGCCTTCGGCGAGCGCTTCTGCGAAGTTCGCGAAGAGCACCGTGAACCAGAGCCAGAGCGAGACGGCGAGAATGAACCCCGCCGGCGCTTCGGCCTGCCCCATCAGCGCGGCCACCCACAGCACCGTCGTCAGGATGCTGCCGAGATAGACGCAGAACATCACCGGATTACGAAGCTGCGTGCGTGGGCCGAGCTTCTTGAACGAATCGACGATGGCCGGCTTCACGAGCGCCGGATCGAACATCGAGCGTGCCGCGGTGCGTGCCTGCCCGAGATTGTCGGGACGATGAACAGGCGGTTGATTGACAGTTGTCATGCTTTCCTCGAAATCAGTGACCCGAGATCATCATCAGATGCTCGACCACAGGGCCCAGCGCAAGCGCCGGCACGTAGGTCAGCGCGCCGACGAGCACCAGCGTGCCCAAGAGCAGGACGACGAAGAGCGGTCCGTGCGTGGGCAGCGTGCCCGCGGTTGCGGCCAGGCGTTTCTTGTTGGCGAGTGCGCCGGCGATTGCCAGCACCGGCACGATCGTGCCGAAGCGGCCGAACCACATGGCGATGGCGAGCAGCACGTTATAGAACGGCGTGCTCACCGTGAGGCCCGCAAAAGCGCTGCCGTTATTGTTGGCGGCCGAGCTGAACGCGTAGAGAATCTCCGAAAAGCCGTGCGGCGCGGGGTTTGCAATGCCTGCAACGCCTTGGGGCGACAGCACGCCGATCGATGCGCCGACGAGCACAAGGAACGGTGTCAGCAGGATGGCGATCGCGACCATCTTCATCTCGAACGATTCGATCTTCTTGCCGACATACTCCGGCGTGCGACCGATCATCAGACCCGCCACGAACACCGCGAGCATCGCGAAAACCAGCATGCCGTACAAGCCGGAACCGACGCCGCCGAAGATCACTTCGCCCAACTGGATCAGCAAGAGCGGCACAAAACCGCCCATCGGCGTGAGCGAGTCATGCGTATTGTCGACCGCACCGCAGGAAGCCGCCGTCGTTGCGACCGTGAAAATGCCCGACTGAGCGATACCGAAGCGCACTTCCTTGCCTTCCGCATTGCCGCCCGCCTGGAGTGCGGATGCGCTCTGATCGACGTGCAGCGACGCGAACAGCGGATTGCCCGCCTGCTCGGCCGAAATTTCGCCCCAGCACGCAACAGCAAAGGCGATCGTCATTGCCGCGAGAACCGCATAGCCTTGACGTTTATCGCCGATCATCCGGCCAAACACGACGCACAAGCTGGCAGGAATGCACAGCATCGCCAGAAGCTGAGCGAAGTTCGACAACGGCGTCGGATTCTCAAAGGGGTGAGCCGAGTTGGCATTGAAGAAACCGCCGCCGTTCGTACCAAGCATCTTGATCGCTTCTTGCGACGCAACCGGACCCATTGCGATCGTCTGCTTGTCGGCCTTGACGTCCACCATGACCGGGTTGCCCTTGGCATCCTTGATCGGATTGCCTTGCGCATCGTTCTTCGCTATCTGATACGTCGTTACCTGTACCGTCGAGACGTCCTGGTAGGACTTGAAGTTTTGAATCACGCCCTGGCCGACGAAGAAAATCGCCAACAGGATCGAGAGCGGCGCAAGGATATAGAGCGTGATGCGCGTCAGGTCGACCCAGAAGTTGCCGATCGTTTTCACGGTGTGCCGCGCGAAACCGCGGATTAGCGCGATCACCACCGCGATACCCGTCGCAGCGGACAGGAAGTTCTGCACCGTAAGGCCGGCCATCTGCGTCAGATAACTGACCGTCGATTCAGGCGTGTAGTCCTGCCAGTTCGTATTCGTCACGAAACTGACGGCCGTATTGAATGCGGCGTCCGGCGTCATCGGGCCAAACGCCTGCGGGTTCGCGGGCAACCACTGCTGCAGACGTAAAAAGCCGTACACAACCAGTGTGCCAAGTGCACTGAAAAGCATCACAGCAACCGCATACTGCTTCCACGACATCTCGGCTTGCGCATCGACGCCGGCGATCTTGTAAAGCACGCGCTCAATCGG
>JAXDQB010000024.1:0-4139 GCA_034668065.1 Paraburkholderia sp. | reverse complement strand
GTGCAAGCGCGCGGAATTGGCCATGAGTACGCTGCGGCGCACGCTGACGCGATTGGGCGCGGCCGGCTTTGTAGAGGTGAGCACCGGGGATGACGAGAGGGCGACCGCTATGCTGAGTCCTGACGGTGTCGAGTTTTGCACCCAGCTCTTTCGCCCGGAGTAAATCGATTCGATACATCTCGTACGGGCATAGCTGACTCGCAGTAGGCTTCCCGCATGCCTTCGCCGGTAATAGAGTTTGGTGCCGGCATGGCGCTCGTCATGCGCGAAGCACCGAAACAAGAGGAGAGGGGACATGAAGCGGGAACGTAACGCAAAAATCGTCGCAACGCTTGGACCGGCGAGTTCCGATGGAAAGATGATTCGACAGCTGTTCGAAGCCGGGGTCGACGTGTTTCGTCTCAACTTCAGTCATGGTAGTCATGACGACCATCTACGACGTTTGACGGAGATCAGGAAGCTCGAGAAGGAAAGCGGCCGGCCGATCGCCGTACTGCTCGACTTGCAAGGGCCGAAGCTGCGGCTTGGCACCTTCGAGGGGGGCAGCGCCGAATTATCGATTGGTCAACATTTCCGACTCGATATGAACCTCGCGCCCGGCAATACCACGCGCGCGCCACTGCCCCACCCCGAAATTTTCGAGGCAATCGAGGCAGGGTCCGATCTTCTGCTCGACGACGGGAAGATTCGTTTGCGCGTCGAGAGGAAAGGCAGCGATTTTGCAGATACGGTGGTGGAGGTTGGCGGACGCATTTCCGATCGCAAGGGCGTGAATGTGCCGGGGGTCATGTTGCCGATTTCGGTTTTGACGCGCAAGGACCGCGAGGACCTTGCATTCGGGCTCGAGAACGGCGTGGATTGGGTGGCGCTGTCGTTCGTACAGCGTGCCGAGGACATCGACGAAGCGCGGGCCATCATCGGCGAGCGCGCGTGGATCATGGCCAAGCTCGAGAAGCCGCTCGCCATCGATCATCTCGACGAGATCGTCGCCCGCTGCGACGGCCTCATGGTTGCGCGCGGCGATCTCGGGGTCGAGCTGCCGGCCGAGCAGATACCCGAGCTGCAGCGGCGCATTGTCCGGACCTGCCGGGCTGCGGGCAAGGCCGTCGTGGTTGCGACGCAAATGCTCGAATCGATGACGAATTCGCCCGTGCCGACACGCGCGGAAACTTCCGATGTGGCCGGTGCAATTTACGAAGGGGCGGATGCCGTCATGCTTTCTGCGGAGTCTGCGAGCGGGAAGTATCCGCTCGAGGCCGTATCGGTAATGAATCGGATCATTGAACGGGTGGAGCGAGATCCGGAATACAGAACTGGAATCGACGCGTCACACACGCGTGCGCAATCGACGGCTGCCGATGCCATCTGTTGCGCGTTGCGCGAAGTGGTTCAGCTGATCGAGCCGGCGGTGACGGTTACGTACACGTCGTCGGGTTTTTCGAGTTTGCGGGCGGCGAGAGAACGCGTTGCGACTGCAATTATTGCGTTGACGCCATCGTTGGCGGTGGCACGCAGGCTTGCTCTGGTGTGGGGCGTTCATTCATTGCCGTTGAAGACTGCGCGTGATGTCGACGACATGATTGCGATTGCCTGCGATGCGGCGCAAAGCTCGGGGTTCGCCGATCGGGGTGACTCTATTGTGATCGCGGCCGGCTTGCCGTTTGGCGAATCGGGCACGACGAATCTGCTGCATATCGCCAAGGTGGGGGCATCGGCAGCATAGTTGGCGCGGTGCGGCAATGTAGGTAGGGGTTTATTCAAAACCTTCGAACCGGGCTCTCGGCCCCGCAAGAAGTATTCAATACCCGGCAGTTGTCGATTTGGCATTGTGTTGTTCGTCGTGGGGGTATGGAGCCAGCTGCAAAGGCAATCGGAAACGCCCGGCTCCATTCCCTGCAACTTTCCAACAGGAGCCATCATCATGTCTACGCCATCCGCCAAGCCGATTCCCGAAGGCATGCATTCGCTCACGCCGCACCTCGTTTGCGCGAACGCCGCTGAGGCGATCGCGTTCTACAAAAGAGCGTTCGGCGCGACGGAATTGTTTCGCATGCCGGGCCGCGAAGGCAAGATCGGGCATGCGCAGATCAAGATCGGCGATTCAGTTGTGATGCTGACCGATGAAGCGCCCAAACAAGGCATGCTCGGCCCAAAGTCGCTCAATGGGACACCCGTCAGTCTCTATTTGTATGTCGAGAAGGCCGATAAGTCGTTCGAGCAGGCGGTCGCAGCGGGCGCGACCGTGCTAATGCCGCTCGCCGATATGTTCTGGGGCGATCGTTGGGGGCTGGTGGAGGATCCGTTTGGACATCACTGGCATATTGCGTCGCACACGCGTGATGTGAGCGAAGAGGAGATGAAGCGGGCCATGCAGGAAATGAAGTGCCCGGAATGAGTGCGGCGGTCGGCTTGTTTGAATCTTCTTTGATGCGCGTATTGCCGTGCTCGATCGTGGCGCGCGGGGAGCGATCCCCACAACGACGCCGATAGATTTAGGCAAGCCAATGCACTCCGCGTTTTACTGTGCAGTCGGCGCCGAACAGCGGTCGCGCCAAGCTCTGGATCGGAAAACCTCGATGCTGTTCAGGTCACCACCACCGGGCGATGGCCGAGCCATGGCCTCGCCGCATGGTACCGAACCTGATCGCAGTACATTCCGCGCGGGTCATATAACGCGCACGGCCACGAGGTGAAATGTGCGACCGAGTCATGCACATGCTCGGCCAGCAATCCATCGACGGCTGGCGGCACGGCGGCTGTCGTGTCCCACGCCGACAGAATCAGATCTTCATAAGCGGTGCGCTGGCGTGGCGGCGGTGGCGGCCAGTCGCGGTTGCCGTGATTGCCTTCGACTGGGTTGCGCAGGAAGGCAACCCGCTGCATCAGCCGTCGCTGCTCACCCAACAACTGAACGGCCTGTCTCTCCGGGCTACGGGGAATCGCATACTTCCATTCGGACGGGGCGCATTCAGGGTGATCCTGATCGGTGGTCGCTTGCACGGCAAGACAAGCGGATGCCGAGACGCCGGGCTGGCCATATAGCCGTCCAAGCACCCGCGCATCATCGCCCCGACGCGCGAGCGCACCGCGCCACTGGAACAGCAGCCGTCGGTGGGATTGGATCAGCGCTTCGACGTCGTTCTCGGTTGCGGGCAACGTCGACATGTAGCTCTGATAGAGGGCTACCACCGGATCGTCGTTCGCCAGCAGAAAGTAGGTTTGCAGATCGGCCGATAATTTATCTGGCGCCCGTAGCGGCACACCGGCCTGGAGCGCTTCGGCGTACATGTGGCGCAGCGGGATGCGTGACAGGAGATTGCTGCGACCTTGCACATCGGGCGCATAGCCGCCGCCCACATCCGAATGCACGCCGGGATAGACGACCTCCTCGCAGTTGGCGGGCCAGGCGCGGCCCACGCGGACTGAATCGAGCGGAAACGCCTGCCTCACCTCATGCGCCGCGACGTAATGCACGCAGCGCTCGACCTCCGGCGGAATCGCCAGTTCAGCACCCCAGTCCAGATGCAGGCTGGGGCCGCCCACGGATGCCACCGTGTCGAACAGGCCCAGGAAGGTGATGCGCAACGGGATGCGGCGCAGATTCCTTGCCACCCAATACAGTTGACCATCCGCCCTGACACACCGTGCGAGTAGTTGCCGCACAAATGCGCGGGCTTCGGTCGCGCCGCGGGAGAAGCCGAACACGGCAAGGCTGATGCACTGCATATGCTGCTGCGCCTGCGGGCTCCAGTCCCGTTCGAGGATCATCGCAAACTCGGCGAGTGCCGAGTCGATGCGCATTCGCCCTCCGAGGCCGAGGCCCAGGCCGGCAGGGCCGCCGTGGTCATCGAGCAGCAGCCCGGTGAACTCAGGATCATGTCGGGGGATGCGATAGGGCGTGCCGACCCCGGGAATGTAGGTCGGCGTGGCCCCCTGTCCAATGCGGTCGTTGATCGCAGCAAGGTAGAGCTTGGCCACGTTCGACAGCGCCTGTTCGCGTGCCGGTTTCTCGAGTTCCTGGTACAGGTTGTTGCCAGTGCCGTCAAAGAAGAAGCTGAGCTTCGGATACAGACGACACAGGGCGCGGCGATCGCCGCGCGGGCTGGAGAATTCGGCAGTGAGCCGCCGGTCCATTCCGC
>JAXDQB010000023.1:0-4304 GCA_034668065.1 Paraburkholderia sp. | reverse complement strand
TGGGGACCGGCAGAGGTGCCGGCGCGGGTCGTGCGAGTTCATCCCAGAGCGTGACCGAGTGCTTGCTCGACATTGCCTCGGGTATGACTGAGACCGTAATGCTGCCCGGACGATCGCTAGGCCCGCGAGCGAGGACGCTGTCGTCGAGGGCATCGGCCGTGACGAACGACACCGTGTTGCCAGCCCGCGTATCGGTACCCACTTCAGCATCGGCCGCAAGCGCCAAGCTGAATGACGCGAGCAAGAATTCCGACGACACCGCGATTGCAATCGCGATCGCGCGTTTGGGTAGACGAATGGAGAGGGGCGATGCCATGACGAAGTCTCCGATATGCACGGTTGAATAGCGAAACCCATGCCATCGCCGGGAAAACATGACGCAGATTGGTGCGGGCTTGCAAAACTGCAAACCGCGGGGAGCGTGGGCAGCAAAATCGTTTCAGCGCTGAAACGAGCCTGAAAGAACTCAATCGGCGGCTACTTCGATTACGTCAGTGTCGCGAAAGAGCCACAAGATACCGTCGGAACGAAGGCGCGGAAGGACGCGCGGACGCGCTTACGGTACTCGCTTCAAACTGTTACAGGGGCTCGATGCCGCAAGCGCGGACCCCTATAGTAAGCTTGGAAACAGTTCATCCCCTAAACCAACCTTGACGCATTGCTAATAATAATTTTTTACAGTGAAGCAGTTTCAGACGCAGACCGAGCAATAGGCGCTTGCATTTCACCGATGCTGACCGGAGTGAGCGTTGCAGCAAGTGCGGCATTCGCCGTCGTCCTTTGCGTTCCTCATTAGAAAGAGGTCTAAAGAATGGAGCTCGCAACACGGCAACTAATTTACGTCACGCGAGAGGCGAATGCCGATCTCAGTGCGCAATTCAATCAGCGCGGCTGGCACGTGGACGTCGTCACGAATGCGCGCGATGCACGACGGGCGATGCGTGGCGACGCTGCCGCAGGTGGCCTGCTCGATCTGTCGAGCGGGTTCCACGAGCATGAGATCGGGGCCCTCGAATCCTGCCTGACGGCGGCCCGGGTCGGCTGGGTCGCGACTACGGCGCCTGGCCAGTTGCAAGATACGGCGTTGCGCCGTCTCGTGCGCGACTACTGTTTCGACTACGTGACCGTGCCGTACGAGGGCCGCCGCATCGTCGATTCAGTCGGCCACGCCTATGGCATGGTTGTGCTCGCGGAACCCGACGACGCGCCGGCGCGCGTAGGCGAGGGCGAAATGATCGGGTCCTGCGAGGCGATGCGCGCGCTCTTTCGCGCAATCCGCAAGGTTGCCATGACCGATGCGCCGGTATTCATCTCGGGCGAGTCGGGCACGGGCAAGGAGCTGACGGCCGTCGCGATTCACGGGCGTTCGGCGCGGCGTGATGCGCCTTTCGTCGCGATCAACTGCGGTGCGATTCCGCCGCATTTGCTGCAATCGGAGTTGTTCGGCTATGAGCGCGGCGCATTCACCGGCGCGCACCAACGCAAGACAGGCCGCATCGAGGCTGCTCACGGCGGCACGCTTTTTCTGGACGAGATCGGTGATTTGCCTCTCGAGAGCCAGGCGAGCCTGTTGCGATTCCTCCAGGGCGGCAAGATCGAGCGGCTGGGCGGTCACGAATCGGTCTTCGTCGACGTGCGCGTGATTTCGGCGACGCACGTCGATATGCATTTGGCCATGGTTGAAGGGCGATTTCGCGCCGATCTCTATCATCGCCTTTGCGTTCTGCAGATCGACGAACCGCCACTGCGCGCACGTGGCAAAGACATCGAATTGCTCGCGCGGCACATGCTTGAGCGCTTTAAGAAGGACGCGAGCCGGCGTATGCGCGGCTTCGCGCCCGATGCGATCGCAGCACTGCATAACTACCGATGGCCGGGCAACGTGCGTGAGCTCATCAACCGAGTTCGGCGTGCGATCGTCATGTCCGAGGGACGGTTCATCTCCGCACGCGATCTGGAGCTTTCCGAGTATGTCGAGATCGTGCCGGTTTCGCTTGCGCAGGCGCGCGAGACGGCCGAGCGCCAAGCGATCGAACTTGCGCTTCTGCGGCATCGAGGAAGGCTTGGCGATGCCGCGCAAGAACTCGGCATTTCGCGCGTTACGCTTTACCGCCTGCTCGGCGCGCACGGCATGAGGGACATCGAAGTCCACCAAGTCGGTGAGCGTATGACGAGCTGATGCCGCACGCTGATGCTCGGTGCGACGGCGCGCTCGCGGCGAATTGGGGAATACCGAATAGCTCGCGCCGACGGATGGGGCGATGACGCGCAGCCACGGCTTGATAGAATCGCGCTTGAACCCGACCCGACCCGACCCGACCCGACCCGACCTCGACCCGACGCATGGCAACCGCGCTGAAGGCCTGAGCACGCTGCCTACACTTTTATGCCTACTGAGCGCGGCGGATGTCTGCGACAATCCCGCCATCGACACCAATCCCTGCAGCCCAAAAATGATTCAGTACCAAGAACTCCTTCGCGACATTCGCTCGACCGGCGCCCGCAAGATGGATCGGACCGGGACAGGAACGATCAGTGTTTTCGGCAGGCAACTTAGATTTGATCTGTCCGAGGGTTTCCCCTTGGTTACGACGAAGCGGATCCATCTCAAAAGTGTCATTCATGAGTTGCTTTGGTTCCTGAACGGTGACACTAACCTGCGCTACCTGAACGACAATGGGGTCACGATCTGGGACGAGTGGGCTGACGAAAACGGCAACTTGGGACCGGTCTATGGCTATCAGTGGCGGTTCTGGCCGAAGCCAGATGGCACTGTCGTGGACCAGGTTGCTTTACTTGTACAGCAAATCCGGACGCGGCCGAACTCCCGGCGCCTCCTTTTGACGGCACTGAACGTTGCGGACTTTCCCGATGAGAGCATTTCTCCTGTCGAGAATGTGAAGCACGGCCGAATGGCTTTGGCTCCTTGCCACTGCCTCGCGCAGTTCTATGTCAACGAGGGAAAGCTGAGCTGCCTGTTATATTGTCGGAGCCAAGACGTGTTTCTGGGCACTCCGTTCAACATCGCTAGCTATGCTTTGTTAGTTCATATGCTGGCCCAGCAGTGCGAGTTGGGTGTAGGCGAGTTGGTTTGGACCGGCGGCGACTGCCATATCTACCTGAACCACCTTGAGCAGGTCAACGAGCAGCTTGGCCGAGAGCCTTTTCCGTTGCCGTCACTGAAATTTGCCCGCAAGCCTGCTGACATATTTAGCTATCGATTCGACGATTTCGTGATCGAAGGGTATCAGTACCATCCGGCAATCAAAGCGCCAATTGCTGTCTGAGTCGAGCCGGCCTATTTAGACGGTAGACCGGAGGACCATGCTTGCGACCTGCACCCTCGGCAGGTACGCTATTTTGCAGACATCTGCGTGCGGGGGCTCGCCCGCGAGCCTTCCCTCATCTACCGCACGTGGATCGTAAAATTCAGTCGTTCATACATCTCATATATCACTGCTAACCGCGCTAACCGCGCGGAGCCAGATTTCGTCTGCACGTGTGGTTACCCCCATTTTCTGAACCATTCGAGCATCACGATCGGCACGCCTGCGCGATGGAAAAAGGGAGTGAGTTCGGTCTTTGCAAGTTACGTTCGCATCGGAATACGTGGTCGTTGGAACTATTCCTAATATCTGCGATGAATCGCGTTTTGACCTCAACAGCACACCATTCGGTTTTTCAACTGACCAGCGAGCGAATCATGAGCTTGAGCAAAGACGTGAATAATGCCGTGACGAACATGGTCAATAGCCTGAATATTGGAACGTTTAGCCAACAGGGCACGCAGGGCGCCCTGGAGGGAGCTGCGTCAAAGGACGGACTGCAAGGAGTTTTGACTCCCCAGATCAACGGCGCTTCTGGCATGGGATCTCAAACTGGGGGTTTGTATGATGGTGCTCAAGTGTGCAAACTGCACCCGGGGCTCACGGTAGTCTCGGCGCAAACGTACATATTTTGATGGATGAAATGAATGGAAACGCGCCAGCGTCGCAGATTATGAACAATGCCACGGCCTTGAAAAATGAAGCGACCGACGCGGGTGCTCAGGCGGCTCAAAATATTATCAACAGCCTTGGTGATGGATCATACAATGCGCAGGCAAGCGCATCGGCGTTGAATAGTGCACTTGCGAGTGCTCCGAACCCAGGTTAAACAAGCAGCACGACAAATGTCGTTTTTGGATGCGCTTGCGCGTTTCTTATCGCCATCTGGTCCACGGACGACACCGATGGCTGTCCGATCCCTCCCCGATAGCGCCGGTCGGTCGACACTCGCTTGTGGATATCACCCGTCGAGAAGAA
>JAXDQB010000022.1:0-3287 GCA_034668065.1 Paraburkholderia sp. | reverse complement strand
ACTGCCCTCGGTTAAGTACGGCGTGTCGATCTGCGAGATATTGCCGAGCACGACGACCTTGGTGCCGGGACCGGCGCGCGTGATGAGCGTCTTCATCTGCTTCGGCGTCAGGTTCTGCGCTTCGTCGATGATCAGGTACTTGTTGAGGAAAGTGCGGCCGCGCATGAAGTTGAGTGATTTGACCTTGATGCGCGAGCGGATCAGGTCTTGCGTGGCCGCACGGCCCCATTCGCCGCCGTCCGAATCGGACTTGTTGAGCACCTCGAGGTTGTCGTCGAAGGCGCCCATCCAGGGTTGCATCTTCTCCTCTTCGGTGCCGGGCAGAAAGCCGATATCTTCGCCCACAGGCACGGTCGCCCGCGTCACGATGATCTCGTTGTAGCGCTTGTCGTCGAGCACTTGCGCGAGGCCAGCGGCCAGCGCAACGAGCGTCTTGCCTGTGCCGGCCTGCCCGAGCAGCGTCACGAAATCGATGTCGGGGTTCATCAGGAGATTGAGCGCGAAGTTCTGCTCACGATTGCGCGCGGTGATGCCCCAGACGTTGTTCTTGTTGTGGGTGTAGTCACGCAGCGTCTGCAGCAGCGCCGTCTTGCCGTTCAGTTCCCGCACGATTGCGTGAAACGCGGGCTCCCCGTTCTGCGGTTCCAGATAGACGAACTCATTGACGAGCAGAGACGGGCAGAGCGGGCCGGTCACACGGTAGTAGGTGGTGCCGGTTTTCGTCTCCTGCCAGCTTTCC
This sequence comes from Paraburkholderia sp., assembly GCA_034668065.1. GTDB lineage: Bacteria > Pseudomonadota > Gammaproteobacteria > Burkholderiales > Burkholderiaceae > Trinickia. The sequence goes on along the minus strand of JAXDQB010000022.1, from coordinate 2,548 downwards.
ATCCCTTTCGCATGCTTCGTCCAGAAGTCCTGCGGCAGCTCGCGCACGCCCGAGAACAGCAGATCCTTGTCTTCGAGGACTTGGTCGTTGAAGTAGTCTTCCGCGGGCAGGCCGAGCGCGTGGGCCTTGATCCGCATGTTGATGTCCTTCGACACCAGCACGACCTGACGGTCCGGGCGATCGCGTTGCAGCGTGCGCACGACGCCGAGGATCTGGTTGTCCGCCTTGCCTTGCGGCAATCCTTCCACAGGCTCGATATGGGCGAGCTGCGTCTGGAAGTAGAGGTGGCCGAGCGCTTCGCGGCTACCGAGCCGCGAAAGCGGAAGGCCCTCTGCAATCAGTCCCGCGTTCGCGACGAGCGCATCGAGCGTGCGGCTCACCTGACGAGCGTTGCGCGCGACTTCCGACATGCCTTTCTTGTGGTTGTCGAGCTCTTCGAGCGTCATCATCGGCAGATAGATGTCGTGCTCCTCGAAACGGAACAGACACGTCGGGTCGTGCATCAGCACATTCGTATCGAGCACGAAGAGCTTGAGCATCTCGGCATCCGGCCCGGGCTTGCGCGCGCGGCCCTGGCCTTTCGCGGCGCTGCCCGCAGCTGGGGCGATGGCCGAAGCGGCGGCCGGCCGTACAGCGGCAGGCCTATCCTGGCGGGCGAGCGGGGTTGACTCCGGCACGGACGCCGACACGGGCTGGAGCAGCGCGGCCGTCTGTTTCGATTTTCGGCCGCGCGCGGATGGCGCAGCTCCTTCTGGGAGCGGCACGGCAACCGAGGGCGCGGGCACGGAGCGCAGCGTCGTAGCGGCATTGGAGTTGGCCGCGCGCGACGTGGGTTCGGCAATGCTCTCCGAACTCCCGGCGGCGCTGTATTCGGCCACTTCCGCTTGCTCCCCAACGGTGCCCTGTTTCCTCGCATTTTTCGCAGGCCGAGCTTTGGCCTTGAATTCATCGGGCGGCAAGAGCGTGCCGAGCTTGCTGGGCGGGGTAGGCAAAGGCATGGTTTCCCTCAAAGAATCGGGTCGCATATCGTACGCCGCTTGCCGTAAGTTCGCGCGGACCGCCTTCGCGGCAGCCTGCGTGTTTAGGGTCCAAGCGGCGCGCTGTCAATTTCGGAACGCCGGTTCGCCTAAATTTCGATCGACTCCTCGACTAAAATGCGCGGCGGGCAGTACGTTGCGGCCGCGAAGAAACAAAAAAGCCGCCGCTCCGGTTGTAATGGAGCAAGCGGCTCGACGGCTTCGAGCATTGCGTGGCGCCTCGCGAGCGAATCGGCAACGGCATCCGATGGGCGGGCGCGGGCGCGATGGAGGCGGGCTGAACGGGAACTCATTGCAACGCAATATAACGCGCGTCAAAGTCCTTGTACAGCCTCGAGGATCTCGTCGACGTGGCCCGGCACCTTGATGCCGCGCCACTCGCGCCGCAACACTCCTTCGCTGTCGATGAGGAAGGTCGAGCGCTCGATGCCACGCACTTGCTTGCCGTACATCTTTTTCATTTTGATGACGTTGAAGAGCGCGCACACAGCCTCGTCGGCATCGGACACGAGCTCAAACGGCAATTCCAGTTTGGCCTTGAAGTTCTCGTGCGAGCGAATGCTATCACGCGAGACACCCACGATTTCCGCTCCGGCTTCCCTGAACTTGGGGTACAAATCCCGAAACTGCAGCCCTTCAGTCGTGCAGCCGGGCGTGTTGTCTTTAGGATAGAAGTACAAGACCACCTTCGTGCCCCTTAAACTGGACAGCGCAAAATCACGGCCGGTTGCAGCGGCGGTGAAATCGGGGACGGGTTGGTCGACTGCGATAAGCACCTGGTTCTCCTTTCTTGTTGCGCAATTGCGTTGGGGCGGCTCACCGTGCACGGCCTGGAAGCAGCAATGGAAGCAGCCGTGGAAGCAGCAGCGGGAGCAGCGGACGTTCTCAGTCCGGCTGTATGATCAGCTCGCCCGAGCGGCCCGGGATCTCGCCCCAAGCGACAGGGTACGTTGGCAGAGTGTCGCGGTCCAGCGCAGCATGGTAATCGCCCATCGTCGCAAACGTATGACCTTGTGCGCGCCAGCCAGCGAGCAGTTGCTCGAACACCGGCGCAAGCTTTTGCCCTTCGAGCTCCGCGTGCAGTGTGAACACCTGGTCTTGCGGTGTGCGCTCGGTGCTTGCCAAAAGGCGCGCCGCCACGTTCGTCGTGTCGATGCCGTCCACGCCGATCAGCTCGTCGAGTGTCGGTAAGGTGGTTGGTAACTGGACGTGCGATAGCGTCCTTCCGCCGACGACGGGGCGGTATGGCCCACGTCCGCGGCCGTCCGAGGCGTAGCGCATGCCCCAGGCATCGAGCTGAACGAAAGCGTGCTCGTTCATCTGCCAGCCCGCGCTGCCGTGCGTGGCGGGCGGCGTACCGAAGATGTCAGCAAACCGTTCATGGCTCTTCTGCATTTCTCGCACGGTCCACTCGCGCGACTGCTGACGGACGTTGTCCTGCCAGTAGACGTGATCCCACGTGTGAATGCCGCACTCGAAGCCGGCCTCGTGAATTGCACGCATGTCGGCCG
>JAXDQB010000021.1:0-2787 GCA_034668065.1 Paraburkholderia sp. | reverse complement strand
AAACTCGAAGAAAAGGCCATACATGCCGATCGTAAGCAGGATTAACGCTACGTTGGGATCGGTGATGACGGAAAGCAAATGGCTGCGCCAATCCGGCTCGAGTGTGACGACTTGCGCATGGGCGGTCTCGAGCCGGCGGTTGCCGGTGGCGGTGTCGAGCGTGCGGCCGTCGAGTTGTCGGAGCAGATCGGGAATGTCGCGAGCGCTCAGGTCGACGACATGCTGCTCCAACGCTTCGCGTGCCGACAGGCTTACCGCCTCGCGAACCGCGCGTTCCGCCCAGCCGACATTGCGCCCGCGCATCTGCGCGAGCCCTCGTATGTAAGCGGCGGCATCACCGATGCGCTTTCGCGCTTCGGTCGATTGCGTATCGAACCCTTTCGAAAGAGAGGCCGGCTTATCGCCATCGCCGTTTTTGCCTGTGGCGGCCGGAGGCGGTGCCGGCGCCGGCGCTGTTCCGGGCGTGCCGCCGACGCCAAGTTCGATAGGCGTTGCGGCACCGAGGTTTGTTCCTGGCGCCATCGCCGCGACATGGCTCGCATAGACGATATAGGTTCCGGCGCTAGCCGCGCGCGCTCCGCTGGGTGCAATGAAGGCAGCCACTGGTACGGGCGAGGCGAGAATGGCTTTGATGATTTGCCTCATCGAGGTATCGAGGCCGCCCGGCGTGTCTAGCTCGATGATGGCGAGTTGCGCGTCGCCGTGTGCGGCGCGCGTGAGGCCCCGGACGATAAAGTCGGCACTGGCTGGGCCAATCGCGCCGACGACGGGAATCACGACGACTTCCGGCGAAGCGGACGGTACGGCCATACAAGCGAGCAACATGGCGAGCGCGGCTGTCGCGCGCACAAGTTGCGCCGGCAACCCGAACGCGCGGTGCCCGCAGTGCGGCGCAGCACGCGCTAACGTCATGCATCGCAACAGTCGTATTTTCATCGTTTTGAACCGACGCTTCGAGAGCGCTGCCGACGGCGAAAAAGGCCGCCCTGACGCTTGAAGCTTAGAACGATTTCGTGCGTCAGTGGAAACCGTCGAGCGTGGAACGGTGTTAGAAGACCCGGCGTCCCGAATGCGTCGTCAACCATTCAAGCGCGAGCGTGCTTGCGCTTGGAGGAAATGAGTATTAAAAAAGCGACTGCCTGGTAAGCGTGGTCAACCATTCCATGGACAGGACACCGGCAAGTGAATTGCCGTTCGCGTCGAGCCCAGGCGACCAGACGCACACTGCCATCTTCCCGGGCAGCACCGCGACGATGCCGCCACCGACGCCGCTCTTGGCCGGTAGTCCGACTCGGTAGACGAAGTCCCCCGCGGCGTCGTAAGTGCCGCAGGTCAGCATCAGCGCCGACAGGCGCTTCGCAGAACTCGCGTCGAGGATCCGCTCGCCCGACACCGGTGCGACGCCGCAGTTGGCAAGAAAGAGGGCGGCCGTGGCGAGTTCGACACAGTTCATCTCGATCGCACATTGGCGGCAATACGCGTCGACGACGGTCTCGGCCGGCATCTGCAGAACGCCGAAGCTCGCCATGAAGTGCGCCATCGCGCGGTTGCGCTCGGCGTGCTGAAGCTCCGACGCTGCAACGCGGATGTTGTAATCGAGGGACGCGATGCCCGTGAGGCGCCGCATGAACTGAACGAGCGCCGTCTCGGCGGCGACAAAGCGGCGGCACAGCACGTCGGTGACGACGAGCGCGCCCGCGTTGATGAATGGGTTGCGCGGGATGCCGCGCTCGCTTTCGAGTTGGACGAGCGAATTGAACGCAGTGCCCGACGGCTCTCGGCCGACGCGCTCCCACAAAGTGTCGCCGACGAGCTGGAACGCAAGTGTGCAGGCGAAGAGCTTCGAGATGCTCTGAATCGAAAAGCGCTCGTGCGCGTCGCCGACCGAGAACACGCGGCCGTCGAGCGTGACGACCGCCATGCCGAAGCGCTCGGCGGGCACCTTCGCGAGCTCAGGGATGTAGTCGGCAACTCGGCCGGCGGTGCGCCACGGTTCGATGTCGCGATGAATCTGTTCGAGGATCGCTTGATAGTTCTGGTCGGTCATCGGCAGGTGCGTCTGAAAGCTCGCGGGCTCGGCCGGCGATGATACCTCAGCGCACGCGAGCCCAGCGGAGCGCGTACCCGATCGCAGCGACGCTTTGCGTCTTTCGTTGGCGTCGTGCCCCCGATGTCGGTCGCTGTAGACCGAGGGCCACCTACAACGGCCGCTCGGACGCCTCGTCAAGGAAACGGCAGAACCGCAGCGTTTCGATCACATCAAGACCGACGTTGTGAGCATGGCCCTTCTATACACGCGTGTGTAACTTATTGAGGGGGCGACGCGCGGGAGTGGCTGCGGTACACAGCCCGCGCGGCAGGTGTCGTAAAATTTTCGTACAAAACTTCCGAGCGCCGCAGTCGTCAAGTGCGGGGCCGCGCGGGGCAGTTCCTGAAGCAAAAGCCGCGGCAGCGGGCGCTGGATTCGCGTTTTCCAAAGGTGCTTGCAACTCATCGCGAACGCGCTTAGAATTGCGCCCTTCGCGCTGCTGACTACAGCGGCGCGAGGGAAGCGAAGGGAAGTGCGGAACTATGTATGTATGCGTGCGGGCAGTGAGCTGCACGAGTACATAAGGTGGCGCAGTCAACGGTGGTAAGCAAAAGCGTGATGTGAGCGCGATGCAAAAAAAACAGTTGACGAAGTGCGAAACGGTCTGCATAATCTCGTTTCTCTGCTGCTGATGCAGCGAACGCAAGACGGTGGCGCGGTAGGATGGCGTAGCCGGTTAAGCGGTGCGATCTTTAACA
>JAXDQB010000020.1:0-6736 GCA_034668065.1 Paraburkholderia sp. | reverse complement strand
GGCCTGGAGTCGATGGACCCGCAGGAGCAGCGCGAACGAGGGGGTGAGCAGGACGACGGCGAGCGCCGTGGCCCCCGCGTAGTCGTACTGCTCGAGCTTGGTCATGATGAGGAGCGGCACGATCTCGGTCTTCATCGGCATGTTTCCCGAGATGAAGACCACCGAGCCGTACTCGCCGAGCGCACGCGCGAACGCCAGCGCGATGCCGGTCGAGAGCGCCGGCGCGAGGGCCGGCAGCACAACGCGCGCGAAGGTCTGCCAGCGCGATGCGCCAAGACAGGCCGCCGCCTCTTCCTGCGCGCGCTCGAAATCCTCGAGCACTGGTTCGACGGTGCGCACGACGAAAGGCAGGCCGATGAACGTGAGCGCAACGAGTACGCCGAGCGGCGTGAACGCCACCTTCAAACCGAGCGGCGCGAGCCAACGGCCGATCCAGCCGTGCTCGTCGTAGACGACGGCGAGCGCGATGCCGGCCACTGCCGTCGGCAGCGCGAACGGCAGATCGACGATCGCATCGACGAGGCGCCTGCCCGGAAATGGGTAGCGCACGAGGACCCAGGCGACAACCAGCCCGAAAACGCCGTTTATAAGCGCTGCGACGACCGCAGCCCCGAAGGTCAGCCGGTACGAGGCGAGCACTCGAGGCGAGGCGACGGCCGCGAGCAACTGTGCCCAATCCAGGGTCGCCGTCTTTAGACACGCAGCGACGAGCGGTATCAGCACCACGAGACTGAGATACGTCAGCGTGATGCCCAGTGTCATACTGAAGCCGGGCAGTACGCCGGGCTTGCGAAAAGCGAACATCGTCATTTCCTTTGCTCGTTGCTCTTGCGCATTGCTTCGACTGTTGGAGAAAGGCGCAATCCGTTTGCCGGCGACTGCAGGAGGCGCGCCGCTCGGGCGGCCTCGCTTCGCCGTGCCAAACCGCGCGGCGTGAACGCTTTGGCACCCTGGCTTTGGCACCGTGGCTTTGGCACCCTGGCTTTGGCACCCTAATGCGGTTGGTAAATCGAATCGAACGTGCCGCCGTCCGCAAAATGCGTCCTCTGCGCATTAGTCCAGCCGTCGAACGTCGTGTCGACCGTATAAAGCTTCAGCTTTGGAAACTTCGCAGTCAGCTCGGCCGGCACGTTCGCTGAGCGCGGCCGATAAAAGTTGCGCGCGGCGATGCGCTGCCCCTCGTCGCTGTAAAGGAACCGCAAGTACGCTTCGGCCAATGCGCGCGTGCCTCGCTTGTCGACCACCTGGTCAACCACCGCCACGGGCGGCTCAGCGAGAATGCTTGCCGATGGAACTACGATCTCGAACTTGTCCGCGCCAAACGCTTTCTCGGCAAGCAAGGCTTCATTCTCCCAGGCGATGAGCACGTCGCCGAGGCCGCGCTGCACAAAGCTCGTTGTGGCGCCACGCGCGCCCGAATCGAGCACGCCAGCATTGCGATAGAGTTGCGCGACGAACGCCTTCGCCTTGTCTGCGTTGCCGCCTGGACGGTTAAGCGCATAGGCCCACGCGGCCAGATAGTTCCATCGCGCACCGCCCGAGGTTTTCGGATTCGGCGTGACGATCGACACGCCCGGCTTGACGAGGTCGTCCCAGTCCTTGATGTGCTTCGGGTTGCCGTGACGCACGAGAAACACGATCGTCGACGTGTACGGCGACGCGTTGTTCGGCAGACGCTTTTGCCAATCGCGGGCCACCAGACCCCGGTTCGCCAGCGCGTCGATATCGAAGGCGAGCGCGAGTGTGACGACATCGGCCGGCAGACCATCGAGCACGGAGCGCGCTTGCGCCCCTGAGCCTCCATGCGATTGTCGGATTGCGAGCGTCTCTCCCGTACGGGCCTTCCACTGCGCGGCAAAGGCTTTGTCGACCTCCTCATAGAACTCCCGAGTGGGGTCGTAGGACACGTTCAACAGCGTCGTTTCGGCCCGCGCCTGCGCATCGAACCCGAACACCGCTGCTGCTGCGCCCAACGCTATTCCGGCAAGCACGCGCCGCCGCTCGCCCGACCATCCGCTTTTTTGTTTGCCCATTCCTACGTTCTCCTTGCCGCATCGGTGCAATTTTTTCGACGTCTGGCAAGTCTAGCTAACAGCCTTTATATTCAAAACAAATGCTTTCTTATTCCTTTATACGGAAACGTAGTAAGGCGATGAGCTAACGTTTACTTGATATTCGCCAGATACTGTATAAAAATACAGCCACCTGTCTATCCATACAGTGGCGCCATGACCAAACTCACCGCACGACAGCAGCAGGTTTTCGACTTGATCCGCCAGTCGATCGAGCAGAGCGGCTATCCGCCCACGCGGGCCGAGATTGCCGCAGCGCTCGGTTTCAGTTCGGCCAATTCTGCGGAGGAGCACCTGCGCGCGCTTGCGCGCAAAGGCGTGATCGGACTGGCGGCGGGCGCCTCGCGCGGCATCCGGCTGCTCGCATCGGACGACACACCGCGTCAGCTTCCACTGCCCCATGCGGCGTCGATGCAGCTGTCGGTGCCGCTCGTCGGGCGCGTGGCCGCGGGAAGCCCAATCCTCGCGCAGGAGCACATTTCGCGGCATTACGCCTGCGACCCGGCGCTTTTTTCGAGCAGGCCCGACTATCTGCTAAAAGTGCGCGGGCTTTCGATGCGTGACGCCGGCATACTTGACGGCGACCTGTTGGCAGTGCAGAAGCACAGCGAAGCCAAAGACGGTCAGATCGTGGTCGCCCGGCTCGGAGACGATGTGACGGTCAAGCGTTTCCTGCGCCGGCCGAACGGCGTAGAGCTGATTGCAGAAAATCCCGATTACGAAAACATCTTCGTGCAGGCCGGCAGCGCCGATTTCGCGCTCGAGGGCATTGCTGTCGGACTGATTCGCCCCACCGAATTTTAAACACGAGAGACGCCATGGACCGCCTTGCCCGCCTCATGCCCCTTCGTCGCCTTGGTCCCCTCGGCCGCTTTGGCCGCTTTGGTGGCTTGGGCCGCTTGGGCCGCCCACATCATTTGCGCAGCGTGGTGCCCTGCCCGCCGCTCGAAACGCCGCTGGCCGCGGACCCTTCGCCGCTTGCCACCTTGCCACTTGATGCGCAGCCGTCAGCGCTGCCCGCGTTTGCTCGCGTCTCTCTCAAAAGCGCATTGCATACAGAGCCGGCGCAGCGGGCACCGGTTCGCGTGTACCATGGAACGTCGCGGGTGATCCTGGTCGGAACCGTTGATGCAGTCTGCCGGATGATCGATCGCTGCATCGACGAAGAGCGCGCGGGCACGAGCGCCACCCAGCTCGGCTGACATGGTTGCCCTACACTCGCTGGAGCGCCGGCACGCAAGATTCAAACAGACCTTCGGCTCACAAGCGGCATCATGACCGGGATCGCTTTGGCGCGCCCGGTCCGTTCGAGTTTCGATCCAGTCAATTCGTAGGAAACCGCTCAGCGATGACAAATGACAGACACAATCCGGTCCGCCGCACGCCGCTCGCAGCCCTACTGATCGTACTCGCCGCGATTATCCTTTTCGCCGTAGTGGCCTATGCCTACGCTTCGCCATACCTTGCGCTCGATCGCTTGAAACGGGCTGCCGATGCGCGGGATGCCGAAACCGTTAATCAATATGTGGACTATCCCGCATTACGGATGAGCCTCAAGCAGCAATTGACCGAGTTGCTCGCCCGGCGCATCGACACGCAAAAGCGCGAGCACCCGTTCGCAGCGCTCGGGGCGCTTATCGGAATGGCATTGATCGGGCCGGTTGTCGATAACTATGCGACACCTGATGGCGTTGCCGCCTTGCTCAACGGCATGCCGCCGCGCGGCGAGCCGGGCGAAGCGCCCCCAATCTCATCGACTTCATCGAGTGGCCAGCTGGGTTCGGCTCCCCCGCCACCGCCGGAGGGCTCCGCGGCAGGCGTCCCTGGCGAGACCGCGCCAGCGCCTCGGCAAACGTCGGCCGGCTACCGAGGCATAGACGAGTTCGGGGTGACCTACCGGCACGACGCGGCAAGCCCGCCCTACAGCGTCATCTTGCATCGCGCCGGGTGGTTCTCGTGGAGGCTCGCTGCCGTCGATCTCAACCAGCAGTAAGGCAGGCGCTCGCCACCGGCCCGCGCTGCGTCGACCGGGTTATCGACCGGGTTATCGACCGGGTTACGTCGACCGGGTTACGTCGACCGGGTTACGTCGACGCCTCGCTCCCGGCACCCGCTGGCACAGACGATGCGCTGACGGTTTCCGGTTCGTTCGCCGTCGAAACGGCCACAAGAATGCTGCAGGAGAGACGATCGAGCAACAGCGAGTTCCCCGCACCCATCCACCAGCGTGACAGCCCGCTGCGGCTACGGTGGCCGACCACAACAAGGTCGACCTTCAATTCATTAGCAAGCCTTGTGATTTCATCGATCGGGTGGCCGAAAGCAAAGTGACCTTGCGCCACCACGCCGTGCTGAGTCAGCCAATCGACACCTTCCTGAAGAATTTCGCGCGCGGCATCCTCGAAGCGCATGCACGCAACATCGGTCAGAAGGCCTGCGCTTTGCGCGATGCTCGTACGCATATCGACGACAGACAGCAAATGCGTTTCCGCCTTCAGGTCCATCGCGAGGTCGGCTCCGCAGCGCAGCGCCTTGCGGCCTTCACGCGAGCCGTCATAGCAGAGCAAAATCTTCTTGTAGCTAGCCATGGTGGCCTCCCTATCCGCGCACACCGCAGACATCCGTTTGAATCATGCTGCGCCGCAATCGGACTTGCAAGAGATGGAAAACGCGTACGCGCTCGCAGCGGCGCGCCTCGCTCCTATTTGGCTGCAAAACAGTGCTGCCGATGCAATAGAATGGGGCGTTGCCTTGCAACGGTCTCATGCGCAAACGCTCTCTTGCCGCCATGTCGAACCATGCCATCGAATTCCGTGAAGTGAAAAAACACTACGGCGACAAGACCGTCGTCGACGGCTTGGCGTTCCATGTCACCGCCGGCGAGTGCTTCGGCTTGCTCGGGCCGAACGGCGCCGGCAAGACGACGACGCTAAAGCTGTTGCTTGGTATCGCCGAGCCGGACGCCGGCTCAATCAGGCTTTGCGGCGAAACGATTCCCGCTCGCGCCCGCTTCGCCCGGCAACGCGTCGGCGTCGTGCCGCAAATGGACAACCTCGATCCCGACTTCACCGTTCGGGAAAATCTGCTGATATTCGGCCGATACTTCGGCTTGTCTGCCAGCAAGACCCGAGCCATAGTGCCCGGACTGCTCGAATTCGCGCGCCTCGAAAACAAGGCTGACGCGCGCGTGAGCGAACTGTCGGGCGGCATGAAGCGGCGCCTGACGCTCGCCCGCGCACTGATCAACGATCCAGACGTTCTCGTCATGGACGAGCCTACCACCGGCCTCGACCCGCAGGCGCGCCACCTCATCTGGGAACGGCTGCGCTCACTGCTCGCGCGCGGAAAAACGATCCTGCTCACCACCCATTTCATGGAGGAGGCCGAGCGGCTTTGCGATCGCCTGTGCATCCTCGAAGAGGGACGCAAGATCGCCGAGGGTGCGCCCAGCGAGCTGATCGGGACAGAAATCGGCTGTGACGTCATCGAGATTTACGGTGCCTCACCTCAGACGCTGCGCGACGAGCTGGCGCCGTTTGCGCAGCACACGGAAATCAGCGGTGAGACGCTCTTTTGCTACGTGCACGACGCCGGTCCCGTCAATGCGCGGCTCTCGGGCCGAGCGGGGCTGCGCTATCTGCACCGGCCGGCCAATCTCGAAGACGTGTTCTTGCGGCTCACGGGCCGCGAAATGCAGGAGTGATAAAGCGAGGCAACAGTCAGTCATGGAGACACCGCACGCTCGCACCGCCCCCGAACGCCAAGGAACCCCGCGCGCACGCCGCTTGCGTTTCGCGCTTCCCGCCAACGCGACCAACTGGCTCTCGGTATGGCGTCGCAATTACCTGGTCTGGCGCAAACTTGCTCTCGCATCGATGCTAGGCAATCTCGCCGACCCCATGATCTATCTGTTCGGGCTTGGGTTTGGGTTGGGCCTGATGCTCGGCGAGGTCGACGGCGTGCCGTATATCGCCTTTCTTGCCGCTGGTACGGTGGCTTCGAGCGTGATGATGTCGGCGAGCTTCGAAGCGATGTACTCCGGTTTTTCGCGCATGCATGTCCAACGAACGTGGGAGGCGATCATGCATACGCCGCTCACGCTGGGCGATATTGTCCTGGGGGAGATCGTGTGGGCCGGCAGTAAGGCGGTACTGTCGGGCGCGGCAATCATGCTTGTTGCAGCCGCGCTGGGCTATGCGCGGTTCCCGTCGATGCTCGTCGCACTGCCCGTCATCGCGCTTGCGGGTGTGGCGTTTGCGAGCTTGGCCATGGTCGTAACGGCGATTGCGCCGTCGTACGATTTCTTCATGTTTTATCAGACGCTCGTCGTCACGCCCATGCTGTTGCTCTCGGGCGTGTTCTTTCCGCTGGCGAAGCTGCCGGAGCCCGTGCAGCAAGCCGCTCTGATGCTGCCGCTTGCGCACGCGGTCGAGTTGATCCGGCCGGCGATGCTCGATCGCCCGATTGCCGGCGCTTGGGTGCATTTTGCGGTGCTCTTCGCGTATGCGGTCGTTCCGTTCTTCGCCTGCGCCGCGCTGTTTCACCGGCGGATGATGCGTTGAGCGCGAGCGCCTGCCCGCCGCCGGGAAGGTACCGCGTGGTCGTGCTTCTTTATTCCTCGTCGTCGCTCCACGGAATTTCGACGTCGGTGATGAAGGCGACCA
>JAXDQB010000019.1:0-4659 GCA_034668065.1 Paraburkholderia sp. | reverse complement strand
AACTCTCGTTCGCGATGAACGGAGGGGGTGCGAGGACCTGGGATGTCATTTGCCGCCTCCTTGACTCTGGGCCGCAGCCGCTTCAGCCGCTTCGATCGCTTCGGCGAGCCGCAATGCGACCACGCCGGGTGTCGCGCCGAAATCGTTGATCTCGATGGATGCGGCGCCGTCGTAACGCGTGAAGAAGCGATCGAGCACGCTTTTCCAGATGTGGCTGTAGCCGTCCACGCTCGTGTTGACGACCACGCGCGCTGCCATCGTCTCGTTCGGCGATAGCAGCACTTCGAGATCTCCCGAACCGACCACGCCCACATGCGAGCGCGCTTTGACGGCGCGTTGCGCCGAGTAGTCGAACGTCAGATGTTCCATGCGCTCTTGCTCCCGCCAGTGCCGTATCGCACCAGCTTGTCGATGAAAAGGGTTGCGGCGAGCAGATCCGCTGCTCCGCCGGGCGATGCATTCAATGCCAGTAAGGTTTTATCGAGACGATAGAGCGCGGCGCGGCCCGGAAGGCTCGCGCTGCCGCCGCGGGAAAGCACCTCGTGCGCGCCGCGTTGCGCAGCATTGAGCGCGGGCGGGCCGGCTCGGTGCAGCAGGCAAGTATCCTCGAGCGTCGTCATGATCGACATCAACGCGTCGATACGCGCCGCGGTCTCGCCATGCCCGGTGCGGCGCGCTGCCTGCAATGTGGGTAACCCCGCTTGCAACACGTGTGGAAAACCGTACTGCGCTTCGCGCCGGGCACCTCCCGCGCCGTAACGCGCGCGCACCGATTCCCCGTTGCTTTCGGATGCCACCGCATCATGATCGGGAAAACAGGCGATTTGCGCGCCGAGTTCGCACACCTGCCCCGGCTCCCACGTCATGCCGCCGTCATGGCAGATCGTTGCGCCCGCAACCAACAGGCCGACGATCCAGATCGCGCCGCGATGCGCGTTGCTGCCTCCTGTAGCACGCATCATCGCGGCTTCGCCGGCTCGTCCGATCGCTGCAAGCTCGGTGCGCAGGAGTGCTGACGGCTTTTTGCCGCACGAAGCGTGCGCCAGTGCCGCAAAGGTGGGCTCGAGCGCATATGCCGAGCGCATCATGACAGCAAGATTCAGATCGCGATGCGCACCGCTGCCGCGACGATCGACGAGCGCGGGTTTGGGCGTGAGATGCACTTCTTCGAGGAGGGCGTCGACGGCGAAGCACGCGAGCTGCGCTGCCATTCCACCGGTATTCGTCGGCGGTGCAGAGCGGACAACCCGGGCGGCTTGTCTCGTCGTGATGGACATTGATCACCAGCTCCGAAAGCGAGCCGGGGGCGTGTACAGTCCGCCCGACCATGCGGCGAGGTCGTCGATACTGCGTGCGGCCAGCAGCGATCGCTTCGCCTGGCCGCGTCGAATACCCAGATCCTCGGGGTAAGCCACGATGCCGCGCTGCCTCAATTCGGCGGTTTTCGCCGGTTGCGCACGCAGGCCTATCGGTGTGACGCCGGCCACGGCTGCGATCGCAGCCCGCCGCTCCTCGGTACCTTGCGCTTTATGCAGATAGGCGATCCCTTCCTCGGTCACGACGTGGCTGACATCGTCGCCATAGATCATCACGGGGGCGATGGGCATGCCGCTTTTCGCGCCCACGGCAACAGCGTCGAGCTCGTCGACAAAGGTGGGTTCGCCGCCCTTCTTATACGTTTCCGCAAGCTGCACCACGAGCTTGTGTCCGCGCGCAACGCCCGTTGCGGGTCCGCCTTCGGCTTTCAGCAGTTTGAGCCATGCTTCGCTCGCATGACGCCGGCCGCGCGGATCGTGGCCCATGTTCGGCGCGCCGCCGAAACCGGCGAGACGCCCGCGCGTAACGGTGGACGAGTTCGCGTCGGCATCGATCTGCAGCGTGGAGCCGATGAACAGATCGACACCATATTGCCCAGCCAATTGGCAAAGCACGCGGTTCGAACGCAAGCTTCCGTCGCGCCCGGTGAAGAACACATCGGGGCGTGCCGCGATATAGGCCTCCATGCCCACTTCGCTGCCGAAGGAGTGAATGCTTTCGACCCATCCGGATTCGATGGCGGGAATCAGCGTGGGATGAGGGTTAAGCGTCCAATTGCGGCAGATCTTGCCTTTCAATCCGAGCTCGGCCCCATACGTGGGCAAAATCAATTCGATGGCGGCAGTGTCGAAGCCGATGCCGTGATTCAAAGACGTGACGCCGTACGCCTCGTAGATGCCGCGAATCACCATCATCGCGGTGAGCACCTGAAGATCGCCGATATGGCGTGGATCGCGGGTGAACAACGGTTCGATTGCAAACGGTCGATCCGCCTGCACGACCACATCCACCCACGAACCGGGAATATCGACGCGAGGTAGCGTATCGACTATTTCGTTTACCTGAACGATGACGATGCCATGCCGAAATGCTGCGGCTTCGGCGATGGTCGGTGTGTCTTCCGTATTCGGGCCCGTATAAAGGTTGCCGTGGCGGTCGGCCTTTTCCGCGCACAGCAATGCGACGCGCGGCGATAAGTCGACGAACATCCGCCCGTACAGCTCGACATAGGTGTGAATCGCGCCCACTTCAAGCTGGCCGTCTTCAAGCAACTGCGCAACGCGCAGGCTTTGCGGTCCGGCAAATGCGAAGTCGACTTTGCGTGCAATACCGCGCTCGAACAATGTCAGGTGCTCGGGGCGGCCGATGCTCGAGATCAGCAAATGGATGTCGCTGACCTTGCCCGGATCGACCTTTGCGAGCGAGCGGGAGAGGAAGTCGGCTTGCTTCTGGTTGTCACCCTCGAGGGCGACGCGATCACCGGGACGGATCAGTGCTTCGAGTGCGTCGACAATTCGCGTTGTGGGCAATACGCCATCCTTGATCCACGGGGCGACAACGGCAAGGCGCCGCGCTTTTTCGTCGCGCAGCGTCGTCCAAGAGCGCGCGGCGGGAGTATCGGCTTGGGGAGTCATCGGTCGATCGGCTTTCTTGTAAGGGGCGGGGGTTTCGTTCATGCCTTGAGCGATTTCGGCTTGGCCGCGGCACGCTTCTTTTGCGGCTGTTGCAAGCCGGCGGCCGCGTTGATGTTGCTCGCGCTCAAAAATTGATAAAGCAGCTCGCCGGTACCGAGCAGGTGCTCCGTAATCAGCTTTTGCGCATGGGAGATGTCGCCTCGGCGAATGACCTGCATCAAAGCCGCGTGGTCACGGTCGGAGACGGCCTTGTGCTCGGGAAAGCCCAGCTTCAGGCGAAGATAGCGCTCGCCACGCCGGTGCAGCGTAGCGATCAACTCCGTCAGTTGCGGCCGCTTCGCAGGCGCATAAAGGCTCATATGAAACGCTTCGTTGCGTGCGGCATAGAGCGCGGCGTCCGGTTCCAAGCGCGCCGCATCGCACAGCGCTTGCGCTTCGCGCAGCGTCGCATTCGTATGAGCCGGAATCGCACTAGCGATCGCGAGACTCTCCAGCGCGGCGCGGATTTCATAGATTTCCCGTGCTTCGTCGGCCGAGAGCGGCGCGACGGTTGCGCCCTTGTGCATTTCCACCTTGGCCCAGCCTTCGCTCTCGAGTTGCCTCAAGGCTTCGCGTACGGGAATGGCGCTCACCGAGAAATGGCGCGCGAGAGCGTCCTGGCGCAGCGGGGCACCGGGGGCCAGCGTGCCGTTGACGATCGCATCACGCAAGGCATCGGCGACCATGCGTGAGGCACTCGTGCGCGGCGCAACCGCAATGGCCGATAGCGGCGGAAGCTCTTTGCCGTCCTTCGGCGAATCTAAGGGAAAACGATCCGTTGCATCGCTCATGATGTTCGATATTATATATAAAAACATTCGACACAAAAGCGGGGCAAACCCTGGGGTAACCCGGCGTCGAACCGCACGGGTGCGGCAATCTGCGCACCCTTATGTCGTTACAAATCAGTCGTTGCGAAACCGTATTTCAGGAGGAGTCAGATGAGTTCTATGACGGAAGGCGCGGGCACCGCGCGACGTCGCACGCCGCTCAATAGCTCGCAGATCGCGGGTTTCTGGGGCGCTTGGGCCGGATGGACGCTTGACGGGATGGACTCGTTCATCTACGCGCTCGTTCTTACGCCGGCACTGACTGAATTGCTGCCGCGTTCGGGATACGCGGCAACGCCCTCCCATGTGGCACTGGCGGGATCGATATTGTTCGCGTTGTTTCTCGTCGGCTGGGGGCTGTCTTTCATCTGGGGCCCGCTTGCCGATCGGTTCGGGCGCACCAAGGTGCTGGCAGGCACGATCTTCACGTTCGCCATCTTCACAGGGCTTGCCGCCACGGCACAGGACGTCTGGCATTTGGGCGTCTACCGGTTCATTGCGGGCATCGGCATTGGGGGGGAGTGGGCGCTAGCGGGCACCTATGTTGCCGAGGCCTGGCCCGAGGATCGTCGAAAAATGGGGGCGGGCTACCTGCAAACGGGCTACTACGCGGGCTTCTTTCTGGCCTCGGCGCTCAATTACACAATCGGCGCTCATTACGGCTGGCGGGCTATGTTCCTGACCGGCGCGATTCCCGTCGTCATCTCGTTTTTTATCTTGCTGCGCGTGAAAGAGCCCGAGAAATGGAAAAAGGAGGAGGAGCGGGTGGTGCGCTCCCGTCCGTTGCGCGAAATCTTCTCTGCGCAATATCGGCGCCGTACATGGGTGGCTTGTGTGTT
>JAXDQB010000018.1:0-11790 GCA_034668065.1 Paraburkholderia sp. | reverse complement strand
GAGCTTGCGCTGTCGCCCAGAGCAATGGCTATGTGTTGTTGCAGACGACACGGACGGACGTGAACTGCGCGGTGGTTGCGAGCGTCCCATCGCACGCGGTGGCGAGCAGCAGGTAACCTGGTCTTTGTTTTTGAGCGCGACGGACTGGCCGGTGCGCGCGAGTGCCCAGAGCTTCTTGCCGTCCTTGAGGGACGCCTGCGGTTTCCAGCTCGAAGCCACCGACTTCTGTGAGATCGCGGTAAAACTCGAGGATGTCTTTGGGCTGAACAACCTGATAGCGCGACGATACGACAGACAGCGGTTCCTTCGTGTCGGAGCGGTAGAGCACGCGCTGTTCGGGAAAGGCGTGGATCGAGCCAAGATTGCCCGAACTACCGGTGACATATCGGACCTCGGCTGACTCAATCAGCCAGTCCATACCAGCCTGTTTAGCCCATACCTCGATCGGTTGGCGCGGCGAGAGTTGAGTGCCCAGGCCATGCCAAGGGGTTTCGCCAACATAGGCCATCGAATTGACGTGATGCATGAACAGCTCCTCGTAAACGTCATAAAACCCGGCGCGCGGCCGAGCAGATGAGAGAGAAAAATGAAGGGGGATGCTGCGGAAGGGGAAAACTACTGATCAGACTGATGCTTGGAACGGCTGAAGGTATGGCCGCATGTGTGGCATCGGAAGTTGTCGAGTACCTTGTCATCGACGATTTCGCCGAAGACGGAGCCGGTGGCGCATCCGGCCGAACCGCCAATTAGGCCAGCGATTACGGCTCCGGCGATGGCGCCACAGACAGCACCGGCGGGGCGGGCGAGTACTCCGACGGCTGCACCGGTTTCAGCTCCGTACAGTGCGAACGCAATGCCGCTCGTGGTGCCGGCGACGGTGCCGACGGCGCTGCCGGTCTTGCGCGCCAGATTGCGCGCATCGACACGGGAAGAGTGGCATATCGGGCAGGGCGGCACATTGCCGGGAGTCGACGCTGAGCTGTCGCGTGGCGGCGGCACGAAAGCATGTTTGAAAGGCTCGTTATCATGCCCGGCGAGATACATATCGTCCTGGTCGAACGGGAGCGGCTCATGCATGAGCGATTGCCTCCCGACGAACGTTCTCGGTGTATCGGCGCAGGCCAACCGATGTGAGTGCGCCGGATACGAAGACGATTGCGAAGACGATCAGATATTCGAAGGGGGACGAGGTGGTGGGCATCACGGGCTCCCAGAGAGGTTCGCCAGCGCAGTATTGCGTAGGCGGAGCGGCAAAGTGCTGCCGTACTCCGAGCATGTGATATAGGTTTATATTTCTTTTGATTCGGGACGGGTGGCTAGTATGCGGTATGGCATCGGGCTCAGTTCGACCGGTTGCTGCCATTCGCTGAGCTTCTTTGAACGTCCATGCAGCAGTACGATTCATGCCGCGAGCACAGAAAGATCGTCTTGAGGCTCAGCGCGTTCCTGCATTCGGTAAGCACCGATTCGGCGTAGCCGTTCGTCGCAATGAAGATCCCGTGCGCATTCGCGCGCATAAATAGTCGACTGATATGTGGTGAGAATTCACCGATGCCTACTGGTGCGCTGATCCACTTCATTTCAACCCTTTTCGGCTGCTGCGGCCTGTTCCTTGCGTTGACGTGTGATCGTTTGCTCCCGCTCTGCATCGCGCTCTTGCTTCATGCGCGTTCACTTTCGTGAGCACGTTGCGGATGATCTCGTATTTGTTAATAGCGTGGCGGTCGGTGCGAACGATATGCGCGACTTCCGCAAGGTCTTCTTTCCTGCGCCTTGGAGGAAGAGGACAACATCCCGCTTGCCCCGGCATAGCAGCGGGATCGTATCCACCAGTAGATTGAACACCTCGGGAGGATAGTGAAACTGCTCGGCCATGTCGTCGCTGTTCCAGACTAAGGGATTGTTTTCGCTGCCAGAAATGCGGTGATCCGAACTTGCCGACGGTCGCTCGTCAGTGACTTTCGAGACCGGTACCTCTAACCGCTGGGCCACGTTTCAAAGTTATCTGGAGCGGGTGAAGGGATCAACCCGTCGGCGTAAGCTTGGAAGGTTTCTGCTCTACCATAGAGCTACGCGCAGCACGGTCATTGTAGCCGACCCTCATCGGTGCAAGCCAAAATGTAAGGGTGGCGCGAGATGCGGATTCGGTCCGTCGGCGTTGTCGACTGCTGAACCGATGTTGAAGGGCGGTCATGTGGATCAACATGGATTGATGCTGACCCAAAATGCCTACACAGTGCCTACATGAAGCTGTAAACGGACAAAGGGTTACAGGCAATTTGCCTGTAACCCTTTGTTTTTACTGGTGGCGAATCAGGGATTCGAACCCCGGACCTGCGGATTATGATTCCGTCGCTCTAACCGACTGAGCTAATTCGCCGAAGAACGTCAATTATGGTGACAATGGGCGACGCTGTCAAGCCCCTAGCTAGCAAGGAGCGACGGCGCCGATTTGAAGCGGATGGGCCAAATGGCCCCCGCGGCCCCGCGCATCTCCCCGTATCAGTCCTGCGCATAGATGTTCGAGTCCTTGGTTTCCTTCACCAACAGCATGCCGATCACGAATGTGATCGCGGCTACCGCAACCGGATACCAGAGGCTCGAATAGATGTTGCCCTGGGCCGCCACGATCGCAAAGGCCGTAGCAGGCAGGAAGCCGCCGAACCAGCCGTTGCCGATGTGATAAGGCAGCGACATCGACGTGTAGCGAATGCGGGTTGGGAACATTTCGACCAGCATCGCCGCGATTGGCCCATAGACCATTGTCACGTAAATCACTAGCAGCGCGAGGATCAACACCGTCATGGGCCAGTTCAGCTGCGACGGGTCCGCTTTTGCCGGATAGCCCGCGCTCTTGAGCGTTGCGCCGAGCGTCTTGTTGAACGCCGCCCCCTTCTCCTTCGCGCCGGGCGCCTTGCCGTCATAGGCGCCGACCACCGTGTCGCCCACTTTGACCTGCGCGATCGTGCCCGCGGGCGCCGCCACGTTCGAATAATTCAAGCCCGCTTTCGCGAGTGCACTTTTCGCGATATCGCACGAGCTCGTAAAGCTCGATGTGCCCACGGGGTTGAACTGAAACGAGCACTCGTCCGGATTCGCGACGACGACGATCGGCGATCTCTGCGTTGCCGCTTCGAGCGCCGGGTTCGCATAGTGCGTGAGCGCCTTGAAGAGCGGGAAGTAGGTCAACGCCGCAATGAGGCAGCCGGCCATGATGATCGGTTTGCGGCCGATTCGGTCCGAAAGCGATCCGAAGATGACGAAGAACGGCGTGCCGATCAAGAGCGCCAGTGCGATCAGAATGTTTGCGCTCGCTCCATCCACTTTCAGCGTCTGCGTCAGGAAGAAGAGTGTGTAGAACTGCCCCGTGTACCAGACCACGGCCTGGCCGGCCGTCAGGCCTACAAGCGCCAGAATGACGATCTTCAGGTTATCCCACCGAGCGAACGCCTCAGTCAGCGGCGCTTTCGACGTCCTGCCCTCCGATTTGATCCGCAGGAATGCGGGCGATTCGCTCAATTGCAGCCGAATCCACACCGAAATGCCGAGCAGGATAAGCGACGCGAGGAACGGAATGCGCCAGGCCCAAGCGCCGAACGCGTCTTCGCCCACCCAAGTCCGCACGCCGAGAATCACAAGCAGCGAAAGGAAAAGCCCGAGCGTGGCGGTGGTCTGTATCCACGACGTGCAATAACCACGCCGGTTGGCCGGTGCGTGCTCGGCGACGTAAGTCGCTGCGCCCCCGTATTCGCCGCCAAGAGCCAGGCCCTGCAGCAGCCGCATCGCGATGAAAATAACGGGCGATGCGAAACCGACCGTCGCGTAGCCCGGCAGCAGGCCGACGACGAATGTCGCCGTCCCCATGATCGTGATCGTGATCAGGAACGTGTACTTGCGCCCGACCATGTCGCCCAGACGCCCGAACACGATCGCACCAAACGGCCGGACGGCAAACCCGGCCGCGAACCCCAGCAGCGTGAAGATGAAGCCCGCCGTGGGATTGACGCCGGAGAAGAAGGTCCTGCTGATGTAGACGGCCAGCGAGCCGGCCAGATAAAAGTCGTACCACTCGAAAACGGTGCCGAGCGACGAAGCGAAAATTACGCGTTTTTCGTCGCTCGTCATCGGAGCATGAGAAATGTGCCCGCCAACGGTTGCCATGAACTGTCTCCTGAATATTTCATTATCGAGATACAGGCCTTCGTCACACGGCCGGCACCCTCGTCGATTCGTCGATTATTGGGAGGAAAACTTACGTCGGACTGACGCGCAAACGAATGGTGGTTTACGATGAGAGAACATAAAGCCATTCCTTCAAACTTATCCGCTACTTCGCTTAATTTCGAATATCTTCAGTCAAGTCCTTGAATCATCATCTCAAATGTCTTTTCGCCGAGGCGGCAGCGCCCGTCGCTCAGGGTAAATCCGGGGTCGGTTCAAGCATCGGCAGGCTGATGCGCACGAGCGTGCCGGGGAGGGGCGGCGCTTGAAACACGTTGTCATCGATTGTCAGCGTGCCTCTGTGCATCTCGCGATCCGTAGTTTCGCGAGCCCGAAGCCCGCCGCCGTCGCCCTCGCGGACGAGATTGGCAGGTTCAAGTTGCGCGCGCGCAGCCGGCGCAGAGCTTCGACCCCTGACATGCGCGGCAGGCCGATCGAGTTTCAGCAGGTCGAAGGCCTGCATGGACAATACCGCGTCGGCTCCACTGCCGTCCCTTACATGATCGACGGCATAGCCCGATTGGCGGAGTAAACGAACGACACCATCCGCGAGTATGCTGTCGTCTTCGGCAATGAGTATTCGCATGGTGCGCGCAGGCGCCGGCGGAACGGCCCGGTGCGCCGTTGTCTCCCTATTTTTGTGCGGCGCGATAGATTCGCTACTGCCCCTTACGGTTCTCTGCGGTCGCTCACGGCGCTCGTTGCCGCAGCGCAAATCCGAAAGGCATCGGGCTTGCAAATAACCCTGTTTTTTTATACAGTGTCTGCGTTTCGCCCCGAGGGCTTACCCCAGGGCTCGAAGGGGTGCAGTGGGGATGCCGCCGGACGGTTTCAAGCGTCGGGCAGCCTGTCACCGCCTGTCACCGCCTGTCACAAGCGCCGCTCACCTTAGCAAAGGACGATTCATGGAAGAAAGCAAGAAAGGCCCGGCTGGAATGACTGCTGAAAAGACCAAGGCGCTCGCCGCCGCGCTCGCGCAGATCGAAAAGCAGTTCGGCAAAGGGTCGGTCATGCGGCTCGGCGACGGCGAGGTGGCCGAAGACATCCAGGTGGTCTCGACGGGCTCGCTGGGCCTCGACATCGCGTTGGGGGTCGGCGGGTTGCCGCGCGGGCGTGTGGTCGAAATCTACGGGCCGGAATCGTCAGGCAAGACCACGCTGACGCTGCAAGTCATCGCCGAAATGCAAAAGATCGGCGGTACGGCGGCGTTCATCGATGCCGAACACGCGCTCGACATCCAATATGCCGGCAAGCTCGGCGTGAATGTTTCCGATCTGCTGGTCTCGCAGCCCGATACGGGCGAGCAGGCGCTCGAAATCGCCGATGCCCTCGTGCGCTCGGGCTCGATCGATATGATCGTGATCGACTCGGTGGCAGCGCTCGTGCCGAAGGCCGAAATCGAAGGTGAAATGGGCGATTCGCTGCCGGGCCTGCAGGCGCGTCTCATGTCTCAGGCGTTGCGCAAGCTCACCGGTACCATCAAGCGCACGAACTGCCTGGTCATCTTCATCAATCAGATCCGTATGAAGATAGGCGTGATGTTCGGCAACCCGGAAACAACGACGGGCGGTAACGCGCTGAAGTTTTACGCATCCGTACGGCTCGACATCCGCCGGATCGGCTCGATCAAGAAGAACGACGAGGTCATCGGCAATGAAACGCGCGTGAAGGTCGTCAAGAATAAAGTGGCGCCGCCGTTTCGCGAAGCGATCTTCGACATCCTCTACGGGGAAGGCATTTCGCGGCAAGGCGAAATCATCGATCTCGGCGTGCAGGCGAAGATCGTCGACAAGGCCGGCGCGTGGTACAGCTATAACGGCGAGCGGATCGGCCAGGGCAAGGACAATGCGCGCGAATTTTTGCGGGAAAACTCCGATATCGCCCGCGAAATCGAAAACCGCATTCGCGAATCGCTTGGCGTGAACGCAATGCCGGCCTCGACGGGCGGCGTCGCAGTCGCCGACCAAGAGTAGTAAGCGCCCCGTGATGCGCAAAGGCCGTGTTTCGCCGGATGTCGCCGTTCACGGGCGGTCCCGGCGTGAAGACACGGATGCTCCGATCGACGACGATCCGCTGGCCGTCGATTCACGGCAGGACGCATCTCCCGCGGCGCGCGAGGGCCAGGATGCGTCTTTCGCGACATCGTCATCCGCCCGGACGGCGAGGCCTCCTCGCCCCGGGCGGTCGCTGAAAGCGCGAGCCCTGGAATATCTGTCGAGGCGCGAATACAGCCGCAGTGAGCTTGCACGTAAATTGGCCCCCTTCACCGAAGAAGGCGACACGCTCGATGCGTTGATCGATACGCTCGAGAAGGAAGGGTGGCTCTCGGACGCGCGCTTTGCCGAAAGCGTTGTCCATCGTCGCGCCGCACGTATGGGCGCCAATCGGATCGTGAGCGAATTGCGTCGCCACTCGGTCGACGATGCCTTGATTCAAGCGGCCGGTGCGCAGTTGCGCGAAACTGAGCGTTCACGCGCGCAAGCCGTCTGGCGCAAAAAGTTTGGGCAGTTGCCACAAACCCCGTCCGAACGAGCAAAGCAAGCGCGCTTTCTGGCCACGCGCGGTTTTTCTCATCAGACGATTGCTCAAATCCTCAAGGGCGAGGACGATTGGGAAGATGCCTGAGCAGCCTGCTCCCCATTGGGGCGCTCGGGCCGAGCTTCGTCTGGCCGATTTCGGCGTGTTCACTATGTTAAAATCCGCGGGCTACCTCATTTGGCCGCTTGCCCTCGCATGCCCCTTACTCAGCCCGTCTCCCGCCAGTTGCGCCATCGGCGTGCAATCCGAGCGGAAGCGTTCGAGCGTGACGACGGTCTGTGGGACATCGAGGCGTGTCTGACCGATCATAAGCCGCGGGACGTCGCGCTCGGCCCCGGCATCAGGCCTGGTGGTTTGCCGATTCATGAACTCTGGCTGCGCATCACGATCGATCGAAAGCTCACCGTAGTCGACGCCGAAGCGTCGTCCGACTGGGTCCCATACCCCGGTCACTGCGAAGCCTCCAATCCAGCCTACCGAGCCCTCGTCGGGCTTAACCTCCTTAACGATTTTCGCCGCAACACGCGCCGCTTGCTTGCCGGAACGACAGGCTGCACGCATCTCACCGAACTGTGCTCCGTCTTGCCGACTGTCGCGATCCAGGCATTTGCCGGCAATGTCGCGAGCACGCTCTGTGACGCGACTGTTTCGCCCAGCAAGGGCGGCCGGGAAAGTGCGGGCGAGCCGCCGCCTTTTCAGCTGGGCCGCTGTCAGGCACTGCGCTTTGACGGCGAGGCGGTGCAGCGCTTCTATCCGCTCTGGCACGGCCATGCGCCGCGCGGCCAGCGAAAAAGCGACGCGGCGCCATCCAGCGAAGCCGGCTCGGCCGATACGGCCGTCTTGAACGAAATCAGCGATCCCGAAGTTCAATCCAACTCTTAGACTGAGAGGAGTCACGCATGAAGATTCACGAGTACCAGGGTAAGGAAATTCTGCGGAAGTATGGTGTCGCGGTACCACGAGGCAAGCCCGTCTTTTCAGTGGCTGACGCAATGAAAGCGGCGCAAGAGCTTGGTGGTCCGGTCTGGGTGGTGAAGGCTCAGATTCACGCGGGCGGGCGCGGCAAGGGCGGTGGCGTGAAGGTGGCGAAATCGCTGGAGCAGGTGCAGGAATATGCGAGCCAGATCCTCGGCATGCAACTCGTCACGCACCAGACCAGCCCGGAGGGGCAGAAGGTCAACCGTCTCTTGATCGAAGAAGGTGCGGACATCAAGAAGGAGCTCTATGTTGGCCTCGTGATTGACCGCGTTTCTCAGAAGGTCGTCGTCATGGGCTCCAGCGAAGGGGGAATGGACATCGAGGAAGTCGCTGCGAAGACGCCGGATGCTATTCACAAGGTAGCCGTCGATCCCGCAGCGGGGCTTACCGCCGCGCAGGCCGACGATCTCGCGAAAAAGATCGGCGTGCCCGATGCATCGGTGCCGCAAGCACGCGCGGTGCTGCAAGGTCTTTATAAAGCGTTTTGGGAAACTGATGCGTCGCTTGCCGAGATCAACCCGCTGATCCTGACGGGCGACGGCAAGGTGATTGCGCTCGACGCCAAGTTCAACTTCGATTCGAACGCGCTTTTCCGTCATCCGGAAATCGTCGCCTACCGTGACTTCGACGAAGAGGATCCGGCCGAAATCGAGGCGTCGAAGTTCGACCTCGCCTATATCTCGCTCGATGGCAACATCGGCTGCCTTGTGAACGGTGCGGGCCTGGCGATGGCGACGATGGACACGATCAAATTGTTCGGCGGTGAGCCGGCGAACTTCCTCGACGTTGGTGGTGGCGCCACGACGGAGAAAGTGACCGAAGCGTTCAAGCTGATGCTGAGGAACCCGGGCCTGAAGGCCATTCTCGTGAACATCTTTGGCGGGATCATGCGCTGCGACGTGATCGCAGAGGGCGTCATCGCCGCGTCGAAGGCCGTGCACCTGCAGGTGCCGCTCGTCGTGCGCATGAAGGGCACGAACGAAGACCTCGGCAAGAAGATGCTCGCCGAATCGGGGCTGCCGATCATCTCGGCAGGCAGCATGGAAGAGGCTGCGCAGAAGGTCGTCGCGGCTGCTGAAGGCAAGGCGTAACGCGGTCCGGGCGCAACACGATACGAACAGAGGTCACTACATGTCGATTCTGATCAACAAAGACACGAAGGTCATCACGCAGGGCATTACCGGCAAGACCGGTCAGTTCCATACCCGTACATGCCGCGAATACGCGAACGGCCGCGAAGCGTTCGTTGCGGGCGTGAACCCGAAAAAGGCTGGCGAGGATTTCGAAGGCATTCCTATCTATGCGAGCGTGAAGGAAGCGAAGGCCGAAACGGGCGCGACCGTTTCCGTCATTTACGTGCCGCCGGCGGGCGCCGCCTCGGCGATCTTGGAAGCGGTCGAAGCCGATCTCGACCTTGTCATCTGCATCACCGAAGGCATTCCGGTGCGTGACATGATCGAGGTCAAGGACCGCATGCGTCGCGAAAACCGCAAGACGCTGCTGCTCGGGCCGAACTGTCCCGGCACGATCACGCCCGACGAGCTCAAAATCGGCATCATGCCGGGGCACATCCACAAGAAGGGCCGTATCGGCGTGGTGTCGCGTTCGGGCACGTTGACCTATGAAGCCGTAGGGCAACTGACGGCGCTCGGCCTCGGTCAATCGTCGGCTGTGGGCATTGGCGGTGATCCGATCAACGGGCTCAAGCACATCGACGTCATGAAGATGTTCAACGACGATCCCGATACGGACGCCGTCATCATGATCGGTGAGATCGGCGGCCCGGACGAAGCCAATGCGGCGTACTGGATCAAGGACAACATGAAAAAGCCCGTCGTCGGCTTTATCGCCGGCGTCACGGCGCCCCCGGGCAAGCGCATGGGGCATGCCGGTGCGCTGATCTCGGGCGGTGCGGATACCGCCGACGCCAAGCTCGAAATCATGGAAGCCTGCGGTATCAAGGTCACCAAGAACCCGTCGGAGATGGCCAGGCTGTTGAAGTCGATTCTCTGAGCGTACGTTTATCGGGCTGCATGGCGCCTCCGGTGCGATGCGGTTCCCGGTGGCGGTTGGCATAGCGCATTGCGTCAAATCGAAGCGGTTTTTTGGTATCCTTGCGAAATCATTTCTTAAGGATAGCGGCAGTCGACAGGAAGCGAGGAGGCACGAAAGGCTTCCTCGTTTTTTTTCGTCCGTCGTTGGTTGCGCCTTACGAGCCGCCCCTTTGTCTGCCAGCCCGGGAATGCTCATTGCGCCTATGTTCGATTCCATGCCCGATTTTTTTGCGACGCTCCATTGGGGAGCGGTCATTCAAATCATCGTCATCGATATTTTGCTGGGCGGCGACAATGCCGTCGTGATCGCGCTTGCTTGCCGCAAGTTGCCGAGCGCGCAGCGAATGCAGGGCGTGCTCTGGGGCACGGCCGGGGCGATCGTGCTACGTGTCGCGCTGATTGCGTTTGCCGTCGTGCTGCTCGACGTGCCGCTGCTCATGTTTGCAGGCGGGCTTTTGCTGCTGTGGATCGGCGTGCGGCTTCTCGCGCCTGCGCATGACGTCCACGAAAACATCAAGCCGGCCGACAAACTGCTCGGGGCGATCAAGACGATCGTCGTGGCTGATGCCGTCATGAGCCTTGATAACGTGATTGCGATCGCCGGCGCGGCCGAAGCGGCCGATCCGCGCCATCGCGTGGCGCTCGTGGTGTTTGGCCTCATCGTCAGCATTCCGCTCATCGTCTGGGGCAGCACCCTCGTACTCAAGCTGCTCGACCGCTTTCCGGTCATCGTTACGCTTGGCGCCGCGCTGCTTGGGTGGATCGCGGGAGGGCTCATCATCAACGATCCGGCCGGCGACCGCTGGCCGCTGCTCGATTCGCCCGTCGCCGAGTACGGCGCACGCATTTCGGGCGCGGTGCTGGTTGTTGTCGTCGGCTATGCGATGAAGCGCCGATCTCGCCGGCGCGAGGCGGCACGCTCCTTGTAGCGCCGCGTTGGACCCGTCGGGTTCATCACGTTCCTCGGGCCGCCACTGAGCGGCTCGCTCCCACCACCCGGCTCCGGTCGGGCTTGGCCATTCGGCCGAATGTCACAGGCCGCTCGCGCCCAGTACGCTTTGAACCATCGCCCATGGTTTGGCATCGGGGTGTTGTTTTCCGGTTTCGCCCGGTTCGGGCTCAGCTTGGGTTCCGCTTGAGCCTTTCTTGAGCCCTGCTTGAGCCCTGCTTGAGCCTGCTTGGGCCTGCTTGAACCGGCATCCCCCTTGATCCCAACTTGGGCCTCACTTTGGTTCGAGGAGTCTGCCGATGTCCGCCGTAGTTTTCAGGTTTGCGTTTGCCGTTTTATCGCGCGTCAGATGCGCACGCTGCACAGGCGCAGGTTTTACGCTCGTCGAGCTGATGATCGTGCTCGCTATTGTCGGTGTCGTCGCCGCCTATGCGATCCCCGCTTATCAGGACTATCTGGCGCGCAGCCGCGTGGGTGAAGGTTTGTCGCTTGCCGCGGCGGCTCGGCTCGCGGTGGTGGAGAACGCGGCGAGCGGCGATGCGCTCGGCAGCGGCTACGCGGCGCCGCCCCCCACGCGCAATGTCGAATCTATCGCCATTGACGACGAGAGCGGCGAGATCTCCATCCGTTACACGTCGCGCGTGGCGCCAGCCGGCAGCGAGACGCTCGTGCTCGTGCCTTCTGCGCCGGACGATGCGAGTACGCCAAGCGCGCGCGTGCCGCTCTTGAGAGGGGTCATGCTGGCCGGCTCGCTGACCTGGGAATGCTTCGCGAGCGGCAAGACCGCGTCCTCGCTACCGGCGCCCGGTTCGGGCCCGATGCCGCTCGAGTCCGCGACGCTGCCTCCCAACGTCGTGCCGCCCGAATGCAGGGCTTGAGACAGTTGGACGCCAAGCCTTTGGGCCGCGCAGGCGGGGCACTGAGTGGAGCGCTGGGTGGGAACGCGGTGGGCACCCGGTGAGCCACTTTCACGCGCGCATAGCGGCAGCGTTGCCGCCTTGTAAGTGCGCAACACGTCTGGGGCGAGGCCGGTCGCTACGCCGGTAGCCT
>JAXDQB010000017.1:0-5510 GCA_034668065.1 Paraburkholderia sp. | reverse complement strand
GTGCCGGCCGATTCGCCCAGCGTCGTTTTCAGGCCATAGCCCGTGGGCGAGTGGCACACGCGCGCGCACGTGTCCACGTTGTTGTTGCCAAACGCCGCGCGCACGAGCTTCTGCACGAGGTAGGCCTCCTCGTTCGTGCAGCGCGAGGAGGTGATGCCGCCGATCGAATCGCGCCCGTGCTTGGCCTGGATGCGGCGAAACTCCGAGGCCGCATGGGCGATCGCCTCGTCCCAGCTCACCTCGCGCCAGGGGTCCGTGATCTTCGCGCGGATCATCGGCCGGGTGATGCGGTCCTGGTGCGTCGCATAGCCCCACGCGAAGCGCCCCTTCACGCAAGCGTGCCCCTCGTTGGCCTGGCCGTTCTTGTACGGCACCATGCGCACCACCTCGCTGCCCTTCATCTCCGCCTTGAACGCGCAGCCCACGCCGCAGTACGCGCAGGTGGTCACCACCGAATGCTCGGCCTGGCCCAGTTGCGTCACGCTCTTTTCCATGAGCGTGGCCGTCGGGCACGCCGCCACGCACGCGCCGCACGAGACGCACTCCGATTCCATGAACGGCGTGTTCTCGCTGGCCGCCACGCGCGATTCGAAGCCGCGCGCGGCAATCGTCAGCGCAAACGTGCCCTGCGTTTCCTCGCAGGCGCGCACGCAGCGGTTGCACACGATGCACTTGGACGGATCGTAGGTGAAGTACGGGTTCGATTCGTCCTTCTTGTCCTTCAGGTGGTTGGCCCCGTCAAAGCCGTAGCGCACCTCGCGCAGGCCCACCACGCCCGCCATGTCCTGCAGCTCGCAGTTGCCGTTGGCCGGGCACGTCAGGCAATCGAGCGGGTGATCGGAGATGTACAGCTCCATCACGTTGCGGCGCAGCGACTGCAGCCGCTCGGTTTGCGTGCGCACCTTCATGCCCGCTTCGACCGGCGTCGTGCACGAGGCCGGGTAGCCGCGCTTGCCTTCGATCTCCACCAGGCACAGCCGGCACGAGCCGAATGGCTCGAGCGAATCGGTCGCGCACAGCTTGGGCACGTTCACGCCCGCCTCGACGGCCGCGCGCATCACCGAAGTGCCCGCGGGCACACTCACCGTGCGCCCATCGATTTCCAGCGTCACGTCCGTGTCGGCGTAGCGCCGCGGCGTGCCGTAATCGAGGTCGTCTTGCGGGTTGAGATTGGCGCTCTTGCAGGCGCACTGGCCTGAGCCGCAGCCGCCGGCCGCGGAGGGTTGAGCGAAGGCGTCGGACATGGGAAATTGCTCCATCGTCAAGCCGCAGCCGCACGCGGCTGGGCTGAGTGAAGACCGAAGTCTTCCGGGAAATGATCGAGGGCCGAGAGCACGGGGTACGGCGTCATGCCGCCCATGGCGCACAGCGAGCCCGACACCATCGTGTCGCACAGCTCGCGCAGCAGCCGCACTTGCTTCTCGGAGGTGTCGCCCGCGCGGATGCGCTGAATGACTTCGACGCCGCGCGTCGAGCCGATGCGGCACGGCGTGCACTTGCCGCACGACTCCAGCGCGCAGAAATGCATGGCGTACTGTGCCAGCTCGGCGAGGTTCGACGTGTCGTCGTGCACGACGATGCCGCCGTGGCCCACCACCGCGCCCACCGCCGCATACGCTTCGTAGTCCAAAGGAATGTCCCACTGGCTCTCGGGCAAGTAAGTGCCCAGCGGCCCGCCCACCTGCACGGCGCGCGCCGCGCGGCCGCTCGCCGTGCCGCCGCCGTACTCGTAGATCAGCTCGCGCAGCGTCACGCCGAACGCGAGCTCCACGAGCCCGCCTTGCTTCACGTTGCCGGTGAGCTGGAACGGCAGCGTGCCGCGCGAGCGGCCCATGCCGAAGTCGCGATAAAACGCCGCGCCGCGCGCAAAGATGATGGGCACCGTGGCCAGCGTGATGACGTTGTTGATCACCGTGGGCTGGCCATGCAGCCCCACCAGCGCCGGCACCGGCGGCTTGGCGCGCACGATGCCGCGCTTGCCTTCGAGCGATTCGAGCAGCGCCGTCTCCTCGCCGCACACGTACGCGCCCGCGCCCTTGGCCACCGTCAGCTCGAACGCATGGCCCGAGCCCAGCACGTTCGCGCCGAGCCAGCCCGCCGCGCGCGCCTGCACGATCGCCGCCTCGAGCGTTTCGATGGCGTGCGGGTATTCGCTGCGCACGTACACGTAGCCTTGGGTGGCCCCTGTTACCACCCCCGCGATGATCATCCCCTCAATGAGGCCGAACGGGTCGCCTTCCATCGCGAGCCGGTCCGAGAACGTGCCCGAGTCGCCTTCGTCGGCATTGCAGACGATGTACTTTTGCGCGGCCTGGGCTTGGCGCACCGTGCGCCATTTGATGCCGGCCGGAAACGCCGCGCCGCCGCGCCCGCGCAGCCCCGACTCCAGCAGCACCTCGCAGGCGGCCTCGCCGCTCATCGCCAGCGCCGCGCGCAGGCCCGCCAGGCCTTCGTGCGCCACGTAGTCGTCGATCGACAGCGGATCGGTAATGCCCAGCCGCGCAAACGTGAGCCGCTGCTGGCGCTTCAAATACGGCAGCGCCTCGACAAGCCCCACTGCGCGCGCATGGGGGCCACCCGCAAGCCATCCCGCCTCGAACAGCGAGGCAACGTCCTCGGCCTCGACATTGGCGTAGCCTATGCGCCCCTCGGGCGTTTGCACTTCGACCAGCGGCTCGAGCCACAACAGCCCGCGCGAGCCGTTGCGCACCAGCTCGATCGCCGCGCCCCGCCGCGCCGCCTCGCGCACGATCGCCTCGGCAAGCGCATCGGCGCCCAGGGCCAGCGCCGATGAATCGCGCGGCACGAAGATACGGACAGGCGTCATCGCCAAATTCATACGGACTCCTTCACATTCGCCTCGAGGCCTTCGGCCGCGCTGGCCTCACAGGCCGCACTGGCCGCATCAAAGCGCGCGTCGAACTTCTGCGGCGTCATCTTGGCGTGGAGCGTGCCGTTGATCGTCAGCGCCGGCGACAGCGCGCACTGGCCCAGGCAATAAACCGATTCAAGCTCGACGTCGGCGCCCTGCACGGGCGCATCGCCGCCGTGCTTCGCGTCGAAGCGGCACCCCGTATGCGACTCGATATGCCGCGCCAGCGCCTCGCCGCCCATGCTGCGGCATGCCTCGGCACGGCACAGCGCCACCGTCACACGAGCAGGCGGCGTGGAGCGGAAATGATGGTAGTAGGTCAGCACGCCGTGCACCTCGGCGCGCGAAAGGTTCATCGCGCGCGCCAGCGGCGCAAGCGCCTCGGGCGGGATGAACCCGACTTCGTCCTGTATGGCATGCAGCACCGCAACGAGCGATGCGCCTGGTTTGGCGTGCCGGCGAATTAGCTCGTCGGGCACCGTGGCGCTGGAATGTTCCAAGTGAAATTCTCCTCGAGCTTGCAATATGCACTTGATCATCATATAAGGGGCATATATGCTCAGCTTACTCCAATTAGGCTGAAGGGTAGGAGGCTGTCAAAGGATGTGCAATAGGAAATTGGACAACATAAATGATCGACATCCGATGCGTCGCTGAATTGGTTATTCGGGACAGCGCCGGCCGTGACGCGAGCCTGACGGATATCGTGCCGCTGCTTGTGCTCGTCGACGAGACGGGCAGCATTGCCCAGGCAGCCGAGCAAAGCCATCTCTCGTATCGGCACGCGTGGGGGTTGCTGCGGCTTTTCGAGTCGCGACTCGGCGCAGATCTGATTGCTAAAGAGCGCGGCAAGGGCTCCGCGCTATCGGAACTCGGGCACGCCGTTGTGCGCGCACAGCGCATGTGCGCGGAGCGGCTCGACGGTTCGATGCAGATGCTGGCGAGCGAGATTGCCGAGGAACTGAACCGTCACCTCGGGCGCAGTATCGCGGTCCGGATTCACGCGTCGCACGGCTATGCGGTCGCGGCGCTCGTGACCGAGCTCGGAATCCGCGGCGTCGGCTCCGTGGACATAAAATACCGCGAGAGCGCCGAAGCGGTCGCGGCGCTTGCGCGCGGCGAATGCGATTTGGCCGGCTTTCATCTTCCGCGTGGTGCGTTTCGCGAGCTATGCGCCGATATCTACCGGCGTTGGCTCGATCCGAGGCGGCACGTGCTCATTCATTTGACGCGCCGCAAACAGGGGCTCTTCCTGCAAAAGGGGAATCCGAAGGGCGTGCGCGGCCTCGACGACCTGGCGCGCGATGATGTGCGCTTCGTGAACCGGCAGCCCGGCTCGGGCACGCGTTTGCTTATCGATCTCGAACTGCGTCGGGCAGGCATCGACCCCGAGCATATCAACGGCTATGCCTCGACGGAACTGACGCATACGGCCATCGCCGCTTTTGTCGCGAGCGGCATGGCCGATGTCGGATTTGGCGTTGCCCCGGCAGCGCACCATTTCGGGCTCGATTTCATTCCTGTCGTCGACGAAGACTATTACTTTGCGTGCGAGCGCGGCCGACTGACGGCGGGCCCGCTGGCGGCTTCGCTCGACGTGTTGCGCAGCGACGCGTTTCGCGCGGGCGTTTCGCGGCTCGAGGGCTACGATCCATCCGACTGCGGCCGGCTGATCGACGTCCCGGCCGGTTTGCACGGCGAGGGGTAGATGCAGGCGTCGTGCTAGCGGAGCCGCTTCGGACAAGACACGGGTACGGCGTCTCATTACAAAAGTAATACGCGATGCTCCACACGGAGCGGGTTCTGCGTTACGCTTAGCGCCTGCTTGGTTTAACGACCCCAGGGTGCGCCGATTCGGCGCCGCAAACGCCATGAAACAGATTCTCAATGCTTGCGCAGCCGTCATCGCAGCGGGCGCGTTGACTACCGTTGCCTCTATCGCTTTCGCTCAAAACTCGCCGGGCGTGCCGGGTGGCATTCTGAACGACCAGTTTCAATTACAGGCGCATCCGCAAATGCAATTCGCGGCCTCTGAGCCTTCGAACAAATACCAGACCCGCAAGTCGGAGTTGCGCAAGAAGGGCGACCTTGGCGACCCCGATGGTTGCAATCTGAAGTGCCCGGACGACGAATAACCGAACGGTAGCGGCGCGTGCCGCGACGCGCGTATCGCCGTTCGCGCATAAGCACGGCGGAAACCTTCCTTTCGAACCGGGCGACATTCGACAGCCCGGATGCAGTCCTCTCGCCCGGCCTGCCGATTACCGACGGATGCGGCTGCGGGGTTTCGGTATTGCGATCCGGATCGTGCCGCAAAATCGAGCGCAATCCGCACGCGAAGCTAAGCCCTTTCGCGTCGTTCACGCGATTCTGCAAGATCTCGCCGAGCGGATACTAACCCAATCTTCAATCGTCGCCGTCTTCTCGAGGCCTGCGCGAAGGGCGCAATAACGCCATAATGCAGCGCATTGGCTGCAACCCGGCCTGCTCGTCCACGCCGCCGGCGTCAAATAACTCGAACTATGTCCGCAAATCGCGCAACTACTATTCGTTCCCTGGTCATTGCGTCGGTGATGGCGTCCCAGGCGATGGTCGCCATCGAGGCGACCATCGTGGCAACCGCGATGCCGCAGATCGT
>JAXDQB010000016.1:0-3355 GCA_034668065.1 Paraburkholderia sp. | reverse complement strand
CCGCGCCAACTTTCACGATCAGCGAGACGAGCTTGGCGACGTTGGTCTCCTGCTCGTGTGTCATGTTGCGGTTCACGAACTCGCGGTGGATGTTGCGCGTGTAGAGATTGGACGCCGCGATGGACATGATGGCCGCCGGCACGAGCGCACCGATGGCAATGGCCGCGAACGCGACGCCGACGAACCACGACGGAAAGAAGTGCAGAAAGAGCGCCGGCACGGCGAAGTTCGGCCCGAAAACCTTGAAGTACGGGGCGAACTCCGGCATGTCCTTGACGCCTGCGGCAAGCGCCATGTAGCCAAGCAGCGCAAGCAGACCCAGCACGAGCGAATAGGCGGGCAAGAGCGCCATGTTGCGGCGAATCGAGTTGCCCGACGACGACGAGAAAATCGCCGTGACCGAATGCGGATAGAGGAACAACGCGAGCGCAGAGCCGACAGCGAGCGTCGCGTAGGCACTGTAGCCGTTCAAGCTCGTTGTGTCGGGCGCCTTAAGCAGCAGCTTGGCGGGCGGTACGACGCTGAAGATATGCCCGAAGCCGCCGAGCTGCGCCGGAATAACGACAATGGCGGCGGCAATCGTGATGTAGATGAGCAGATCTTTTACTACCGCGATCATCGCCGGCGCGCGTAGCCCTGACGTGTAGGTGTAGGCCGCCAGGATCCCGAACGCGATGATGAGCGGCAGATCGCCGACAAAACCCGACGTGTTAAAGCCGAGCGCGCCGATGACGACTTCAATGCCAACCAGTTGCAGCGCGATGTACGGCATCGTCGCGACGATCCCCGTGACGGCGACGGCGAGCGCGAGCATCCGGCTGCCGTGGCGGGCGGCCACGAAATCGGCGGCCGTCACGTAGCCGTGACGCTTGGCGACGGCCCATAACTTCGGAAACACGACGAACGCGAAGGGATAAATGAGGATTGTGTAGGGCAGCGCGAAGAAGCCGGTGGCTCCGGCGCCGAACACGAGCGCCGGCACGGCGACAAACGTGTAGGCGGTATAGAGATCGCCGCCAAGCAGGAACCAGGTGACAATCGTGCCGAAGCGCCGTCCGCCGAGCCCCCACTCGTCGAGATGAGCAAGGTCCCCGCGCCTCCAACGGGCCGCGAAAAAGCCGAGGATAGTAACGCCGACGAAAAAAAGAACGAAGACGATGATGGCGGCGGCGTTCATTGCGCGCCTCCCCGGTCTTGGCCCGCACCCGGTTTCGAGACGTTCTTGGTTTTCACGTAAACCAGCGCGGTGATGACCGAACTCACGAGCACCCAGAGGAGCTGGTACCAATAGAAGAACGGGAAGCCCCACAGTTGCGGGTCGATCCTGTTATACGACGGCACCCAGATCATCGCGAGCCAAGGAATGACCAGCAACCAGAACCAGCGCTTTGCGGTTCGCTTTGCGGCTTGGTCGGCGTCGGCATTGTGAGCCATGACGTCCCCTCTTTATATTCGTTCTCGAACCTGCTCCCCTAACGTACCCGGGCACCGCTCCTTACAACAACGGGCATCCGGGCAGCTAAATGCCAAGCAAGCGTATAGGAGCGGCGCGCCTGCGGTCAACCAGGATCGACCCGGGGCGGCCGGCGCCTTGCGCTGCGTCTTCGTCCTTCGCCTTCGCCTTCGTGCGGACTATGTTGCGCCGAACGCCGCTTCAGCGTCAGATCGTGAACGTCTCGGGCTTGCCGCCGAGCGAGGCACGCAGAGCGTCGATCCACTTGCGCGCAGGCAGTCCGAGTTCACGTTTGATGAGCTTCGCACGCTGCTCGAGCGCGGCGAACGGTATGCTCAGTGCGGGGCCGGAGAACGCGAGTGCAACGCGATTGCCTTCGTGCACCTCGGGCAACGCGATCACACGGCCGTCGAAGGCGGCAGTCAAATGCTTCATGTTGCGCACAAAGCTCGGATGGTCGCCGAACAAATTGACCGTGACCACGCCCGCTTCCGTGAGGCACGCGCGCACAGCGCGATAGAACGCGACAGTGTCGAGCACCGGTCCGCGCGCCGTCGCGTCGTAGAGATCGATCTGAAGCGCACCGACGGTGCCGTGGTTAGCGGCATCCTTGACGAAATCCCATGCGTCTGTTTCATGCACGGCGAGCCGCGCATCGTCGGGCGGCAGCGCGAACATCGTGCGCGCGGCAACAACGACGGCCGGGTTCAATTCGACCGCCTCCACGCGAGCGCGCGGGAGGAAGCGATACGCGAATTTGGTCAATGCCGCGGCGCCGAGGCCGAGTTGTACGATGCGCTTCGGCGTCTCGAGAAAGAGCAGCCAGCCCATCATCTGCTGCGCATATTCAAGCTCGATATGGTCGGGCTTGCGCATGCGCATGGCACCTTGTACCCATTCAGTACCGAAATGCAAATAGCGCACACCGCCCTCTTCCGAGAACGTCACGGGGGCGAAACGCGGCTTGCGCGGCACCTCAATGCGGGGAGCGTCGTC
Source organism: Paraburkholderia sp. (assembly GCA_034668065.1). Taxonomy (GTDB): domain Bacteria; phylum Pseudomonadota; class Gammaproteobacteria; order Burkholderiales; family Burkholderiaceae; genus Trinickia. Next base: position 906 of record JAXDQB010000016.1, on the reverse strand, counting down.
AAGTTCGGAAACCCGCTTGCCGTTCGCCCGCTTCGATTTGAGCGGGGACGCCGCCGAGCGTCCGGTGGGCTCGCTCGGCGTATTGCCGTCGATGCCGCGCGCGCTGTCGGCATTCCGAAAAGCGCGCGCTTCGGCCGAAGCGCGCTTGATCAATTTGGTCATGGGTGATGTGTCGCGCTTCGCTGCGCCTTGTTGAATCGGACGAGAGGATAGCACTGCCGCCGCAGTCTCCCGTCAGACAAGGGGTCAGCCGAGGTCAGCGGATAGCCACGGCGCAACCCGCCGCGCGAGCAATCCACGCGGCGCGCAGGGGCTTGAGCGCGGCAATGGCCAGCACGGCCGTACAGGTATCGAGCGCGATTGCGGTGCCGAATACGGCGTTCCAGCCGCCCGTCTGTTGATGAAGCAAGGCGGCGACCGGCCCGCCCAAAATGGCTCCCACGCCTTGCGCATAAGACAGGCACGCGTAATTCACGATGGCGTGTTTGCCGCCGAAGGTATCGGTCAACGTCGACGGAAACAGCGAGAAGATTTCGCCCCAACCGAGAAAGACCACCCGGACAGCACGACGAACAACACAGGATGGTGACGCAGCATCAGCCACGCGGTCATCGCCAGCGCTTCCAAGCCGAAGGCGACGAACATCGTGTTCTCGCGACCGATGCAATCCGAGACCCAGCCGAACATGGGCCGGGTCAGCCCGTTGGCCACGCGGTCGACGGTGAGCGCAAGCGGCAGTGCGGCGAGCCCCAGCACGGAGCAATCATACGGGCGAATCATGTGGAGCATGCCACTGCTTGGTGCGGTCAAGACGGTCAAACATCCGGGACTAGGCTTGCGCCGCGTAGACGAACATCCGACTTGTCGCAATGGGGAGAACGAAAGATACGCAATGTTAATGCAATG
>JAXDQB010000015.1:0-5622 GCA_034668065.1 Paraburkholderia sp. | reverse complement strand
GGTCCAACTGCAGTTGCGCTGCTGGGTGCGAGTGAAGAAATATCGCTCCAAAGGCAGGCGAAGTCGCGACCAGGTGCTGATGCGCTCATAATGCGCCAGATGAAACCGCCGGTGAGACGCATGGATGAAGAGCCTGCGGTAGCAGGGTCTCTCGTGTGCGCTTGAGCCACCTGGCCGCGCACTTCGCTAAAAAATCCCATGTCAGCCGTTCTGCGCACCGTACGCCCTCACTTGCGGCGGGCAAGTTATATGCTCGGACGGTTCCCATCGCTTTTCGAGCAAGTCTATGTCAGACGAACCCACGCTTTGGTTGTTGATGTATGGCGTACTTCCACTGTGGCTCCTCGCCGGGTTTCTCGACTGGGTATGCCATAGGGCCTCGCATATTGAGACATCCACCGGCGCCAAGGAGTCGTTAATCCATCTGTTGATGTTTGCCGAAATGGGGCTTCCTCTGCTTGCCGCTATTTTTTTGCAAGTCAATGCGGGCGTACTCCTCGCCATGGTCGTCGCATTCTTTCTGCACGAAGTGACCGCTATGTGGGACGTCCGATATGCGTCCACCGCCCGCAACGTGACGCCGTTTGAGCAACATGTGCATAGCTTTCTCGAAGTGCTTCCCCTGACCGCGGCGCTGTTCGTCGTGTCGCGACATTGGACGCAGTTTGAGGCGTTATTCGGTGCCGGCCCGGATTCCGCCGATTTCAGCCTCGCTTGGAAGAACAAGCCGTTGCCAATCGGGTATGTCGTGATCATCGTTACGCTCGTGCTCGTGTTTGAAGTGCTGCCATACCTGGAGGAATTTTTCCGTGGCTTGCGGGCTAATGGCGGTGCGCTGGTGCCGAGCCGCACACGAGGGAAGGGCCGTCCCTGAGACTTATGTAATCTCGAACCAGGAGACTCATCACGCGCGCCAACGACCGCGGCAACCCTTCGGCCGCCGTCATCCGCTTTTGCGTGGTTTGGGATACGCAGTCGCCTTTGACTGCCTGCTCCACGGTGGGGTGCTTCCGCTTCTTGTCCCGCTGTATGTCGAGGTGGGCCACGTCCCGCATCTGGATGTAGTCACAGAGGTCAGGAATCGCAATGCCGAATTTTTCGGGAGTCTCCAACTCAACAAAGTAGCCGTTGTCGTCCCACAGCGCATGGAGCTTCGACGTGAACAGCTCATAGCCGACTAGGCTTTGACCGACCATTGTTGAGAGCTTCGTACTCAATCGCACTGTTCAGAAGCTCCGTGTCCCGAAGTATTGGATGCAATCGTCCAAGCATTCCGGTCGCGTCTCGGAGAGGGCCACTGAGGTTGTTTGAGGCCGGTTTCTTGCAGTTGCTCCCAAACATCAAAACCCAACGCTCATCGCTGCAAACCCATGCGCCTGTTAAATCGTCTGGCTGTTTCAATGATTTTGCCGCTGGCCTCCTGTGCGATCGGACCATCAAGTTCAAGCGATGCGGGCTTCGGCACGTCGCCTGCCATCCCGGCTCCAGAATCGACGTCGATTCCAATGGTCAACATCGCGCCCGTTCAGGCGCGCCCTGCCGGGTTTCTGCCCACCGCTCGCCCCGGTTTTGCTGTCACCGAGTTTGCCGGTGGCCTCGCGCACCCGCGCTGGCTTTACACGTTGCCCAACGGGGACGTACTGGTGGCGGAAAGCGACGCCCCTAAAGAACACGATAAAGGAAGTGGCTTATTCGGCTGGATCAGACGGCAGGTCATGAAGCGCGCCGGCGCCGGTGTGCCGAGCCCTGATTGCATCGTGCTCTTGCGCGATGCGAACGGCAGCGGGGTCGCCCAGATGCAAACTGTGTTTCTGCGTGGCCTGCACTCGCCGTTCGGAATGGCGCTCATTCGCAATCAACTCTACGTTGCCGATACGGACGCCCTGCTGCGTTTCGACTACGTGACAGGCGCCGCCTCGATTGCAAGCCCCGCTGTCAAGGTTGCCGACTTACCGGCGGGCCCGATTAATCATCATTGGACAAAAAATATTCTCGCCGACCGCTCCGGCAAACATCTGTATATCACGGTGGGATCGAACAGCAACGCTGGGGAAAATGGAGTCGACGCCGAAGAAGGCCGAGCGCGAATCCTCGAGTTCGAAGTGGAAAGCGGCCGCTTGCGGCCCTATGCGACAGGATTGCGCAATGCCAACGGCCTATCATGGCAACCGGAGAGCGGCGCGTTGTGGACGGCAGTGAACGAGCGGGACGACCTCGGCAATAACCTTGTACCCGACTACATGACAGCAGTAAAAGATGGAGCGTTCTATGGCTTTCCTTACAGCTATTACGGCCAGCACATCGATACCCGCGTGAAACCTCAACGTCCCGATTTGGTTGAGAAGGCCATCGCGCCTGACTATGCCCTCGGCAATCATACCGCTTCGCTAGGTCTTGTCTTTTACGACCGGACGCAGTTCCCGGCTCATTACCAGGGAGGCGCATTTGTCGGCCAGCATGGATCATGGAACCGTAAGCCGCGCACCGGTTACAAGGTAGTCTTCGTACCATTTGCCGATGGAAAACCTGTCGGCGCAGCTGAGGATTTTCTGAGCGGTTTTCTGACGGCCGACGGCCACGCCGTTGGCCGACCCGTTGGCGTCGCGCTGGACGCGCGCGGGGCCTTGCTCGTGGCTGACGACGTGGGCAACGCAGTCTGGCGAGTAGCGCCGCGTGACAACGTTAAATCGACGGACATTGCGCCGACAAGCAAATGACGCTGCCCTTGGCCGCTTCGCTTCAAAGCCGGGCGGACGCAAGGTTGTCTTGACGATGAGTGTTGCTCGCTCAGCCAAGCTGCACGGCCGCAACTGGTCCTCTGGGATACGCGACCGGTAAGCTAATCACGTCGACGCCTCGCAGCGTAAAGCCAAAACGTGATTCGACAGAAGTCGCGCCATTGCCTTGGGCAGTCGCCGGGTCTCCTTGATGGCGGGGTGGGGAGTGCGGACATCGGAACGTTTGTTGCTGCCGTTTTTCTGCGAGCGCAAGCCAATTATGTCGGGGCGTCCGACGGCGAAACATTTTCCAACGCACGATGTAGGGAGGGCTACATGAGAGCACTCAGGTGGCATGGCAAGAAAGACATCCGCTGCGACACAGTGCCGGATCCGACAATCGAACACCCGCGCGACGCGATCATTAAGGTGACGACGTGCGCGATTTGTGGGTCGGATCTCCATCTCTTCGATGGCTTTATGCCCGGCATGGAATCCGGGGACATTATGGGCCACGAATTCATGGGCGAAGTCGTTGAAGTGGGCAAGGAAAACAACGCCCTGCAGGTCGGCGACCGTGTGGTGGTGCCATTCACGATCATTTGCGGCGAATGCGATCAATGCAAACGTGGCAATTTTTCGGTGTGCGAGCGCAGCAACCGCAACCGGGATCTCGCTGACAAAGTATTTGGGCACGCCACGGCAGGTCTATTCGGCTACACGCACTTGACGGGCGGCTACCCGGGCGGCCAGGCCGAATTCGTTCGTGTGCCTTTCGCCGACAAGACCCACGTCAAGATTCCCGACGGTCTTACCGATGAGCAGGTGCTGTTTCTCGGAGACATTTTTCCTACGGGTTGGCAAGCGGCCGTTCAATGCGATATTCGGCCGGACGACACCGTCGCCATCTGGGGCGCCGGGCCCGTAGGGCAAATGGCGATTCGCAGTGCCGTGCTGCTCGGTGCGAAACAGGTCATCGCTATCGACTGCGTACGCGAACGTTTGACGATGGCGCGTGCCGGGGGGGCAATCACGATCGATTTCAAGGAAGAAAGCGTCCTTGAACGCTTGAAGGAACTGACGAACGGTAAGGGGCCGGAGAAGTGCATCGATGCAGTAGGCATGGAGTCGCACGCGACGAGGTCCATCGATTCCATGTACGACCGCGCGAAGCAGGCGGTTATGCTGGAGACCGATCGTCCGCACGTGCTGCGCGAGATGATCTACGTGTGCCGCCCGGCCGGCACACTTTCCGTGCCAGGCGTGTACGGTGGCCTTATCGACAAGCTTCCATTCGGCGCCGCCATGAACAAGGGACTGACGTGGCGAATGGGGCAGACGCACGTCAACCGCTGGACCGACGATCTCCTGCAGAGAATCCAAAAGGGACAGGTCGACCCATCCTTCGTCATCACGCATACCGTCCCTTTAGCGGAAGGCCCTGGCATGTACAAGACGTTTCGGGACAAGGAGGACGGCTGCATCAAGGTCGTCCTCAAGCCGTAAATCCTAGATGGCCCGACGGGTCAGCGGGCCTCTCGCTCTCGTAATGTAAGAAGGTGGAGCAATGAACTCTCGTTCTCGAGCAACACAGCAAGACGGCGGAAGCTTCGTCGAGGTGAGGCTGCGCCCGGAATCAGTCGCGCGCGGTTTGGGATGGCTCAGTATTGCGCTCGGGATGGCGGAATTGCTCGCTCCGCGCGCAGTGTCACGCGCCGCAGGCCTCAATGATCGGGCGGGTCTCGTGCGGTTGTATGGACTGCGTGAACTCGCGTGCGGGATTGGCATTCTCGCTTCCCGGAACCCGGCGCCCTTTTTGCGAGCCCGCGTGGGCGGGGATGTGCTGGACCTGGCGACGCTTGCGGCAACTCAGCAAACGATGAGCGAGCGTGACAGGCACCGTGCAATGCGAACCGCCGTCACCGTGGCGGGGATAAGCGCGTTGGATGTGTATGCTGCGCGTTCCCGTAAAGGAAGCGCTTCCCCTGGCTTAAGTCGAGTGGCTTTAAACGAGTATGAGAATCGAGTAGGATTTCCGCGAGCACCTGCGGAAATGAGGGGCGCCGCTTTGGCGGATTTTGCGGTCCCGCGCGACATGCGAACGCCTGATGCCCTACAGCCATACACGAACAGCGGCGAACACGGGAGCAGCGGGGACGGTACCTCGTCTCTTCATTGACGACGCATGGTCAATGCCTCTCGAAGCGTCGGTCGCGCTGCTGCTCGCGGATCTGGCGTGCTGCCCGACGAGTCCCGCCACGCGATAGTGTGCAATTAGCCGAGCGTGCCTTGAAGTCTTCAAGAAGCTGTCTCGCCGCTTGCATACTTGAGGACGCGACGGCTCAATTGCGCCCGGCGCGCCCTCAAAGCAGCGCGCGATACGAGTACCACGGTGGTGGACATCGCTATGCGCTGGGGGTTCTTTCATTTCGCTAGATTTTCGCAAGATTGCTACCACCAATTTGGCGAGTTTCCATCCACGACACTGGGCCGATCGGCATAACCAAGTCCCGAACCTCGCTGATATCGTCGCAGATGGCGGAGGGACGGATAACTGCCCGACATGGGATACTGCGCAACCGATTGATCACGGTTCAATCAAGATGCTTCGTCTTCTTTCGTTGTCTGGCAGCCTGCGCACCGCGTCATCAAATACGCACGCCCTTTTCGCGGCTGCCCTGTCGGTGCCGCCAGGCGTGGTGGTCGAACATTACGATCAGATTGGCGAACTGCCCCACTTCAATCCGGATCTCGAAGTCAACCCACCCGAGAGCATCGTTAAATTACGTCGCCTTGTGGGCCGGGCAGACGGCCTCCTGATTTCTTGCCCCGAGTACGCTCGCGGAATTCCCGGGTCCTTCAAGAACATGCTGGACTGGCTGGTAGGTAGCCTGGATTTTCCCGG
>JAXDQB010000014.1:0-4981 GCA_034668065.1 Paraburkholderia sp. | reverse complement strand
GGGAGCACTCGATGAAAAACGAGCTCATCGTCGCCCAGTACAAGGATCTGCCGCGCCGGCGTCCCTCCGAGCGGCTCGCCGAAGTGCTCGATACGCTCGGCCTCGATGAGTTGCGCGAGCGGTTTTTTGCGCCGGCCGAGGTGACATCGGGGTGACAGCAGGTGACATGAGGCGGTATGAGGCGGTATGAGGCGGCAAGGCGGCACCGCGTACTCGGTACACTAGCCGGCTAGCGTTTCAGCTGCTTTCGTTCATCCATTTGCGCCAGCCGTCGTGGCCGAGGCGGCGTAGCGTATCCATATTGCGTTCGTAGATCTCGGCGGCGTCGGGAAACGCCTCGACCGCGCGCGTCAGGCTCGATTCGCGCAGCAAGTGCAGAATGGGATAAGGTGCCCTGTTCGAGTAGTTCTCGATATCGTCAAGCTCGCTCCCCTCGAATTGGTAGCGCGGGTGAAAGCTCGCGATCTGCAACACGCCTTCGAGCCCCAACTGCGCCACCAGCCGTTCCGCGAAGAGTAGACAATCGTTGAAATCGACGAAGTCGGCGAGCGTGTGCGGAAAGATGACGAGCGTCGTGTCGATGTGCTCGGGGTCCGCCGCCTCTAGATGCTTGAGTTCGGCTTCGAGATCCCTCAGCGCGCCTTCGAGGTTGCGTGCCTCGCTCACAGCGTAGCGAATCTGCTCTCTTACGTGCACTGCCTTGGCGAATGGGCACAGGTTGAGTCCGATCACGGCGCGCGTGAGCCAGTGCCGAGTGTCGGCGATGACCGTTGCGGCATCCGTCGTAAATGAGGGAAGTGGGCTCGATGGCATGACAAGCGGTTCCTGGCAGGGGCGCGAAAGTCGCTATTTTATGTGCCTAATCGATGCGCTTCTTCGGATAACTGTTTATGAGGTCTGCATGGCGCACTGCGGCGGAACGGCGAAACGGCACCATTAGTGGGCACCATTAGTGGTCATCGCGCAGCGCGGAAAAAGGGGCGGGGCGACCTTTTCCAGCGATTTGCGCTCCGCATCGCCTTCCCAGATCTCGGCGACGAGCCCGGCCAGTTGCCGGATGCCGGGTCTTCGTGATAAAAAGCCGCTCCGCGATTCGTCCGCATGGAGCCTACTGGAATGCAATCGTTGACTTACTGCGCAATCGACTTCGGTACATCAAACTCGGCGGTGGCGTTGCCCGCAGGCGATGCGGTGCGGCTCGCACCCGTCGAGGGCGGCCACGAGACGCTGCCGACCGCCGTCTTCTTCAATACGGACGAGGACGAGATCCTCTATGGCCGCGCTGCGATGGCCGCCTATATCGACGGCTTCGACGGGCGGTTGATGCGCTCCTTGAAGAGCATCCTCGGTTCTTCGCTGGCGGAAGGCACCACCGAGCTCGGCGACGGTACGGCCGTCAAGTACACCGATGTCATCGCGATCTTCCTCACCTACTTGAAGGATCGGGCGCAAGCTTGTGCGCAAGCGCCAATCAACCGCGCTGTTCTCGGCCGGCCGGTGTTTTTTGTCGACGGCGATCCGCGCGCCGATCTGCTCGCTCAGCAGCAGCTCGAGGCGGCGGCTCAGGCCGCGGGTCTGCGCGAGCTTCACTTCCAGTACGAGCCGATCGCCGCGGCGTTCGACTATGAGTCGCGCCTCGACCGCGAGGCGCTCGTGCTGGTGGCCGACATCGGCGGCGGCACGTCGGACTTCTCGCTCGTGCGAGTCGGTCCCGATCGAGCGCGGCGCATTGACCGCAAGGATGACGTCCTCGCCCATCACGGCGTGCATGTGGCCGGCACCGATTTCGACCGCCGGGTCGAGCTGGCGACGATACTGAGCGAGCTGGGCTATAAGGCGATGGATCCCGCGGGCAGAGAGGTGCCGAATCGCATTTATTTCGACCTCGCAACCTGGCATCTCATCAACACCGTCTACACCGGAAAGCGCGTCGGCGAATTGCGGTTGACGCGGCATCTGTATGGCGACCCGCGGCATCACGAACGGCTGATGCGCGTAGTCGAACGGCGGCTCGGCCATGCGCTTGCCGCACGGGCGGAGGAAGCGAAGATCGGCGTATCGGCGGGCGGGCAGACGTCAATCGATCTCGATGACGTCGAGGCGGTTCTGCGAGTTGCGTTCGACGAAGCGCAACTCGTCGAGGCCGGGGCGGAAGAAACGCGCCGCATCGTCGAGGCCGCGCGGGAAACCGTTCAGGCCGCAGGCATTGCACCGTCCGAGGTCGATGCGCTCTACTTCACGGGTGGTTCGACCGGACTCGTTTTCCTGACGCGCTCGCTTGGCGAGGCGTTCGCCAGCGCACGTCCCGTTTTTGGCGATCGGCTTGCCAGCGTGGCAACGGGGCTCGGCATTCACGCGCGCCGGGTATTTCGGTGAGCCGTTGCCCCGGCGAAAGAATGAAGCAAAAAAAAGCCCCGCGAATCGCGGGGCTTTTTTTGTCCGGTAAGAGACGGGGCTTGCTTAGACCGGCTTGATGTTCGCAGCCTGCTTGCCCTTCGGCCCGCTCTTCACTTCGAACGACACCTTCTGGTTTTCTTGCAGCGTCTTGAAACCTTCGGCGCGAATTTCCGAGAAGTGGGCGAACAGATCTTCGCCGCCGCCGTCGGGAGTGATAAAGCCGAAGCCCTTCGCGTCGTTGAACCACTTGACGATACCGGTTTCCATATTCCGTGTTCCTAAAGAGTGACTAAAACAAGGGCCTAAGCCCAGGGTGCATGAAAATCAAGGAAGGGTAATAGGACAACCGAAGTACCTCGGGGGCGAACCACGAAAGACCAATTCACACTCGCCACTTGAAATCCTGCGGAGGTCGTTATACGGCTAAATTGCCAAAAGGTCAACTTGATTCCGCGTTACGGCGGGAATTCCCCTACGTGGGAGCGCCGTTTCTGCCTTCCCGTGTGCCGCTATTTGCGTCACCGCTCGCCTCCGAGCAAGAACTTTTTAGGGTCACATAAAATTGCGCCCTTTTTCGCTGGTGCAACCGGTAAACTACGTTCCGCCCACCTGGGTTGCGCCTGGTTGCGGCGGTGTGGTGCCGCGAAGCCACGGCGGGGGTTGCACGCGCGGGGGGCGCTAGCGTGTGTGCCATAGAGCATTCCGTAATCTCGAGGAGATGTTGTGAAAGGATCAATTCAACGGCACATCGGCCCGTTTGCGCTGATGCTCACCGGCCTGGGCTCGATCATCGGGTCCGGATGGTTGTTCGGCGCATGGAAAGCGGCAGCGATTGCCGGTCCTGCGGCGATCTGCGCATGGATTATCGGCGCCGTGGTCATTCTCGCCATCGCGCTCACCTACGCGGAACTCGGCGCCATGTTTCCCGAATCGGGCGGCATGGTCCGCTATGCCCGTTATTCGCATGGTTCATTGGTCGGCTTTATCAGTGCTTGGGCGAACTGGATCGCCATCGTCTCGGTGATTCCGATTGAAGCCGAGGCGTCGATCCAATATATGAGTACATGGCCTTATGCGTGGGCGCAGGCTTTGTTTGTCGATGAGTCACTGACACCGACAGGCCTTTTGCTTTCGGCGCTGCTTGTCATCATCTATTTCATGCTGAATTACTGGGGCGTGAAAATCTTTGCGCGTGCGAACACGGCGATTACCGTCTTCAAGTTCATCATTCCCGGCCTGACGGTTCTCGGATTGATTGTTTCCGGCTTTCACGCCGAGAACTTCGGCACGGCAGCCACGTTCGCTCCGTATGGTTGGTCCGCCGTCTTTACTGCTGTCGCGACGAGCGGCATCGTGTTCGCCTTCAACGGCTTCCAGAGCCCCGTGAATCTTGCCGGCGAAGCGCGCAACCCTGCCAAGAGCGTGCCATTCGCCGTTCTCGGCTCGATCCTGCTTGCGCTCGTCATCTATGTGCTGCTGCAGGTCGCCTTCATCGGGGCCGTCAACCCCGCCGACGTGGCCAAAGGTTGGAGCCATTTCAAATTCGCTTCGCCGTTCGCGGAACTGGCGCTGGCGCTGAACCTGAACTGGCTCGCAATCCTGCTTTACGTTGATGCGTTCGTCAGCCCAAGCGGTACGGGCACAACCTACATGGCGACAACAACGCGCATGATCTACGCAATGGAGCGCAACAACACGCTGCCGAAGATGTTCGGCAACGTCCATCCGTTCTACGGCGTGCCGCGCAACGCGATGTGGTTCAATCTTCTGGTCTCGTTCATCTTTCTTTTCTTTTTCCGTGGCTGGGGCACGCTCGCGGCCGTTATCTCGGTGGCGACCGTCATTTCTTACCTGACGGGGCCAATCAGCCTCATGGCTTTGCGCCGCGCGGCAACCGACATCGCGCGCCCGCTGCGTCTGCCGTTCATGGGTGCGATCGCGCCGTTCGCGTTCGTGTGCGCATCGCTCGTGCTCTATTGTGCGAAGTGGCCGCTTACCGGCGAAATCATCCTGCTGATGATCGTCGCGCTGCCTGTCTACTTTTACTATCGGGCCAAGGCTGGCTGGGACGGTTGGGGCCGCGATCTGAAAGCGGCCTGGTGGCTCGTCGCCTATTTGCCCACGATGGCGCTGCTCTCGTACATCGGCAGCACGCAGTTCGGCGGCATCGGGCTGCTGCCCTACGGCTGGGACATGCTGATCGTGGCGGTTCTCTCGCTCGCCTTCTACTTCTGGGGTGTGGCGTCGGGCTACCGCACCCGCTATCTCGACGAGCGCGAAGCTGAGGGCGAGATTCTCGAGTCTGTCGGCGTCTGACGCTTGTTGTTCGCGCCCACGCCCGGGCGGGAACTGCCGCTTTGGTCAGCGTGCGGCGCCGTCAAACACATAGTTTGTCATTGCGAGCGAACGCTGATATGTTCCGAGCGACTGGATATCGAGACGGTAGTCGTCAGGTGTCGCACCGAGCGCGGCGAAGACTGGCAGCAGGTGTTCGTCGCTCGGATGCATGAAAACGGCTTGCGGCGCGAGGCGGCGGTAGTCGAGCAGTGCGTCGATGTCGCGTGCCGCAAGCTTCGCCTCGAAC
>JAXDQB010000013.1:0-7169 GCA_034668065.1 Paraburkholderia sp. | reverse complement strand
TGCCGAGGCCGCGCGCGCCAAGGGATGCACATGTGGCCAGCATGCACGCCGCAGCCGTCAAACCGGTGTACTTCGCGGCAATTTTTTACACTGCGCTTGCCAACACGGGACAGTTGCGTCGGACGCTCGACTTGCCCCGTTCAAAAGACATTCCGCTCTGACGAACGGAGGGGCAGCCCCGCTGCATAAGCATGCGAGTCCCAACGGGCACAAACAACTTGTGGAAAAGGGGCCTCGCTACCTCAGCCATTGCGTCATGGAGGAACGCTCCTTGCTTAGGTATGCAGGCGTACATGTTGGCTCCGCAGACGATAGCCACCGGCAAGGCCGCCGTAAACGAGGAGAACGAGATGCAAGACGACGAGCACGAAATCCTGGCTGCCCGGGGCGTTGTTCTCGTCGACGAGGGATACGGAGTGCGACACGCCTGCGACCACGCAGAGGCGCTGGATTTGCGAACTTCGCCTGTTGTTTCGATTGTCGACGACGATTGGGGCGTCCGGGTCGCGTTAAACAGCCTGATCCGGTCGCTTGGCTGGCAGGCGCGTATGTATGGGTCGGCGGAAGAATTTCTTTCGTCCGGGCAGGCCGCACATACCTCGTGCCTGATTTCAGACGTTCGCATGCCCGGCATGTCAGGTATCGAGATGCATGAATGTCTGCATGCTCAGGGGCATGCCCCAGCGACAATTTTTGTTACCGCGAATCCGACCCCTGCATTGGAGGCAAAAGCAGTGAGTAACGGTGCACTCGTGTTGCTGCAGAAGCCTTACGAGGCTACTGTAATTACTCACTGGCTCTCGGTCGCTATCGAAAATCCCTCTCGTTGAAACGAGGGGTAAAGGCAGCCTTTAATTGGAGTGGCAAGACCCATACGCAATTGTCCGCGAATACCGTTGCAGACGACGTGACGGTGCCGTCAAACCACGTCCTCGCCCGAAAAGCGCGCCAATAAAACCGGATACGATTAGGTTATTGGTTCGCGTTTTCAGGTCACTACAAGCAGCGCGTCAGCGACGCGGCGCAGAACCGCGCGCTCAATCGTCCGCGTCGATTCCGTTCGGCAAAGACACCACCGCGCCAACTTGCGGGCCAACTGGTCCGGTCGTTGCTAAGCATAGTGCAACGCGAGCGCCATTCTTGACGGAGGGTTGTTATGCAGGAAGCCAATGAGTCGCAAAATCCGGGTGATGAGGCGCCTCCGGACGCGCCCGGTGTCGGGGAGGGCGTCTGCCAGGCGTGCCACGGCACGGGAAAGGTGGAAGGGCAGCCGTGCGCCCTGTGTGGCGGAACGGGGAAGGTAGTGCAGGGGATAGGGGGAGGGTAGCAGTGTCAGACGCCTGCTTCAAGACGGTCACCGTTGGGCACGGAACGTAAGTGCAGCGATCCCGAGTATAAGGTTGAGACGCATGTGGTTTTCACCTGTCTTCCGTAGTCGTTTCCCGTTGCGAACTTAATCCGCAAGCCTAACGCTGCTGCCGGGCCAAACAACGTCCCAATTGGAGAGGTCGTCTTCAAAGAGGCCTGAGTATCCATCCGGCCAGCCATCCGAATTTGCTTTGATGTAGGTGTCGGTATTTGAGCCCACCTCTTCGTCCTTGCGCCTTTGAACTCGCCACTCGCGCAGCTCCGCGTTGACGAGTTGGACGTGTTGGATTCGACGGCGCCTACGGTCCTGATAGGAGGCCATCGGATCGATCTCCAGACGCGGTGGAACACGCAGGTCTACGGAAAACGTCCGCTCGCCCGGTTCGCCCGCAACTATTCCATGATGCGGGCGTGTAGCCACCCTTTCCTGAGGCGATGCGCACACAGAGGCGTCTATCGCGGGCCTAAACGTTTAGATCCCGCTTTTCATAACAAGCGGCTTCGTCGGCTACCGGCCGGAGAGGGGGCGCACCAGCGCCGTGATCGAACAACGCCAGCTACGGCACGAAACGACAAACATATTTGTTCATCACCGCCGACGCGCTAAGGCTTTGCGTATGATCCATTTTGTTGCTGTTTTCCCCCCAGCTATCCGGACCACGTTGCATACCGAGCCGGCCGATGGCTCGACGCATTCGAGCGTCGCTCAGTGGCCGCCGAGACCTGCGTCTCGAAGCATCAAGCAGACGCTGTTCTCGCGACGAAATTTCTCCCTGTATTACTTGAAAAAAAGCACGTCACGCGTTCTATGCTGCGGTAACGCGGTGCTCAAATCGCCGCTGGCGCTCTGATCGTGGCCAGAACCTTCTCGCACCACTGACCGAACGATCCCTGGAAAGGCAGTACTCTCAAACTTTCCTTGCCCACCTGCGGAAATACCCGCCGGTATGCGCCCCAACTGAGCCCCTCGTCGGCCAGGTCGTCGTAATACAGCGCCCTCCGCGGACGTCGGTTGGCGCCTCGGCGAATCGTCGTAGCAGCAGCCGCAGTAGCGGCGTCTTCATCGGGAGAGCCATAGCCGACCAGAATGAATGACGATGCGCATCTCCTGCAACAGGCGCGACGCCGAATAGCTCGGTGCCTATGGGATAACGCGAGTCCCATGAATTCGCGGGCCATCAAGGTACTCGCGAAGCTCTCCACCGAGCATTTTCCCAAATGTGCTCTCCGTCAGTGTGGCAAACGGTTCATGTAACCCTTTCGGGCGGAACCTGACCGCTCTAACGATGACTAGGGTGAAATATGGACCGCCTGCCGCTTTCGATTCTGAGACCGACGCAGATTACAGTTGGGCTGGATTATGTCCAGGGCAAGGCATTAATTGCAGCACGTCGTGCTGGATCCGGACTTCAGCCCTTCATGAGGGACCACGCGATCCCATGTTGTCCTCGGGCCCGACGAAGAACCCTACGTCGTCGAGCAGCGCCATCGCATCGAATTCGGCATCACGCGCCAGTTCTATGCTTCCCGAACGCGCGCGGTGAACGCCTTCTTCGCGGCAGTGGTCGTTCGCCGTGAATGACCGTGAGGTAGGCGCCGCCGTGGCGAGTGAGATGCGCCGCCGCCCGCTCAGGCGCCCCCGCGCAGCGCCCTTGCACGCAGCAATCATTTCACAGCTAGTTGCCGCCCTTTCGGGCCGTTTGACGATGGATCGACGCGGGGCAACGCAGCCGCCGTGACACAGAAAAAGATGCAATGTGGCCGGTCGGGTTTACGACAGCTTTTTTGGGCTAATGCGCACGGGCGGACTGTGGCTGCTGCAGTGGCACGCTTGATGCGGCGAGACTGGGGCCGGCAATGCAGTGCGCAGTTTGCCCGAAGCGATCCAGTCGAACTCGGAGTCAGATATGCAGAACGCCGAAGCGAATCCCACGCAGAGCCAGCAGATCGAGATGGCCGCGAAGAGCCCCGCAAAGACGCCGGCGGTTGGTAGCGCGTCGCCCGACGCGGCGACGCAGGCCAAAGAGTTTGGCAGCTCGAAACATGCGACGTCCGCGGAGGGGTTCGCGGCGAAGAAAACCTCGCCGTTGCCGCCGATCGACGTGGATCCACATGCGTCGGATTCCGGAGATCCGGTGGTCCGCGCGAATAGCCGCATCGTCTCGACGGACAACGCAGGCATGGCCGCGACCGACAACACCGTCGACACTGACGGCAAGACGCTTGAAGCCCGCAAGGACGAATCGGGGCGGCACGACAACGTGATTACGTCCAATGCGACGCTCGAAAACAGCGTGCAGGTACCCGCCGAGGGCCTCGCCGGATTCGATAGCCGGTTGGGCGGCCACTATGCGCTCGTTCGACCGCGCAAAGGCTACCGGCTCGTTTTTGGCGGCACGACGTACGACGAGCAACCTAACGGATCACGTGCGGAACATTTCTTCCGATTTGAGCCGGTCAAAGGATAGGGCTGGCCAGGCGCACGCCCTGCGTCATAAACAACATGAGCGCATCCCCAAGAGCAACACGTAGGCATGGCGAGCATGACGTCCGCTTTGACACGGTTGCCGACCCCATCATCGAGGAAGGCCGGGACGCCATTGTCAAGGTTTCGACCTGCGCAATTTGCGGCTCCGATCTGCATCTGTTTGATGGCTTCATGCCGATTGCTGAAACCGTGAAGTTATGTCGGCGATGCGCGCTTCTAGCGATCCCGGCTTGGGCCAGGAGCTTCGCAATACCGTTGGCAAGGCGCAAGTTCGCCGGGTCGGCGCCTTCAGGAAAACCGCGCGGCGCGCTGCCGCCATCGTAGGGAAGGACACGTACTATGAGAAGGGCGCCTGGAACACGGTCAATACTTCCCGCTCTGGTGCTTTTGCTCGCCGGCTGCGCCGCCGGCGGCAGGCCGTATGCCGGGCCGCACCTCAGTCCAACAGAGTGCCGCGACTTAGCGGCGCTCAGGACCAACGCGCCCCCTACGATGGCACAACACCATAGCGAACTGGCTGCCCTGAGGAAAGCGGGCTACAACCCGTCACCGTGGTATGACGATCCATACTACCCGGATGACCTACAAGCGGCACAGCGCCTGGTCGACTACTGGTTCAAAACGGAGTGCCAGCAGCCTCAAACCAGCTGAGAAGGTGAATGCGAACCACTCTAGGCTTAGCGCGTACTGCCCGCACGTAGGTCTCCACCACAGCACCCCGCCATCCGGGCGCCGGAGCCGACGGAAAAGGGCCTTGGGCTACCGTCCCTGTCCACGCGATTGAATTCCGGGCTGCGTGTCCATGGCGGAGAGGAGATGGTGGCGGCCCTCGTCAAGAATTTCATCCGCGAGCGCCGGGTCAACGTGTGCAACAGCACGCGAAAGCAGCAGCGTACCGACCATCTGGCTGAACAAAGCGATCGCCTTCCTGCGGCTGCCTTCGTTGATTCCGTCGGTCTCTTCGATGACCTTGGCGAATCGTTCGAGGTTCGCCGCGAGACCCTCTGCGAAAGAGCCGCGCGCCACGTCGTTGAACCGGCGGGCATCGCCTACAAAACCCGACAAGGGGCAACCCGCATCGATATTCGCGCGATGCTGGGGGGACAGGTACCACTCAATGTTTTGTTTGACCGGGTCTGCGTTAGCTGATCTGGCGCCTTCCATGAGGGAGGCAAAACCTTCTCCTCCGTCTTTCATCGCCTTTTCCATCACTGCGGCGACCAGCGCGTCCTTTGATTTGAAGTGGTTGTAGAAACCGCCCTGCGTAAAGCCCGCCGCCTTCATCAGCTCGGCGAGCCCGACCGCATCTACACCGCGCTCGCGAAACAGCTTCTCGGCGGCTGCCACTATCGCGCCCCGGTTTTCAATCGCCTGCCGCTTGGAAACACCCACTTCTCCCCCTTCGGCCGAGAATGACCCAATCCAACCCACCAAAAAATACAATGTCGATCACAATTGAAATTGACAGGGCGGACGCCCAGAATCCATTGCATTGACAATGTCGGTCACCATTGTCTTAGTGTAAGCCTTCTTTACCTGAACGTTCAGGCGAAGGGGCTATCTGACGCCTGACCGCGTCAGCACCTGAACCTTCAAAAGAGGTCCCTGAAATGACGAAGACAACCGCTGAACAGAATAAGGCGCTCTTGCTGGAAGCATTCGACACGCTGTTCAACAAGCGCGACTACGTTGCAGCCGAGCACTTCTGGTCCGATCGTTACATTCAGCATAGCGCCCACATCGCACCGGGACGCGACGGCCTGTTCAACCTGGTGCGCACGCTGCCTGACGCTTTGCGCTACGAGAACCAGCTGATCGTGGCCGAGGGCGACTATGTCATTGCACATGGGCGCTTCTCGGGACACGGCAGGCCGGCAGCATGGATTGCAGCCGACGTCGTCCGCTTCGAAGACGGCAAGCTCGCCGAGCACTGGGACGTCCTTCAGGACGAAGCGACCCGGGCCGAATCCGCGAGCGGCCTGCCGATGTTCGGCAACCGGTTCCCTGCCTGAGCACACAAGCATCGACCCCTGAAGCATCATCAAGGAAACGATCATGAAACTCACTGGAAACACGATCTTCATCACGGGCGGCGGTTCGGGCATTGGCCGCCGGCTAGCCGAGGCGCTCCCACAAGCGCGGCAACAAGGTCATCATCGGCGGCCGTCGGCGCAGCCATCTCGACGAGGTGGTACAACAATCCAGGCGTTGAATCAGATATGAAACGACTTGAAGAAAAATGCGCCGCGCACCGCTCCCGCGTTGACGATCGCGAATCTAGAAGCGATCTCGCTGAGTGGCCGCCCGAAAGCGATCCGGATGGGCAGCGACGTAAAGAACACCGTTGTGACCCGCCGAGGTATCGGCAGACCGCGAACACCCACTCGAAGCTGCACGGTTCGGAGTTTAAATGCAACCAAGTCAAATAGCACCAGAAGACGGCATGAGCAATCACCGCATCAAGGCGGTCGAGTCGGTGTCCTTCGGTCAGGCGCTGTGGTACTGGCTTAAGCTAGGCTTTGTCAGCTTCGGCGGGCCGGCCGGGCAGATTGCGATCATGCACCAGGACTTGGTCGAGCGAAAACGCTGGATTTCCGAGAAGCGATTCCTGCACGCATTGAACTATTGCATGGTCCTCCCCGGCCCGGAGGCGCAGCAGCTCGCCACCTACATTGGTTGGCTAATGCATCGCACGTGGGGCGGCATCATTGCCGGGGGGCTCTTCGTGCTTCCGTCACTCTTCGTCCTTATTGCCCTGTCGTGGGTCTACATGACTTTTGGCAGCGTCCCGGCCGTTGCAGGCGTGCTCTATGGCATTAAGCCTGCGGTCACCGCCATCGTCGTCTTCGCCGCGTACAGAATTGGCTCTCGTGCATTGAAGAACGCGTGGCTGTGGTCGATTGCAGCGGCGGCATTCCTCGCTATCTTCGTTGCGAACGTTCCGTTTCCGCTCATCGTGCTGGTCGCCGGCGTTATCGGCCACTTTGGGGGCAAGTACGCTCCATCCAAATTCGTTGTTGGCGGAGGACACCAGGCCAGCGACGAGGCGTTTGGCCCAGCACTCCTAGACGACGACACGCCCACCCCGCGTCACGCGCTGTTCACGTGGAAGCGATTCACTGTCGTGCTCGCGGTCTTCATGTTGATATGGCTCGTGGCCATCGCGATACTCTCCTTCGTCTATGGCTGGGCCGGAACGCTGACCCAAATGGCCTGGTTCTTTACGAAAGCCGCGTTGCTCACCTTCGGGGGCGCATACGCAGTGCTGCCATATGTCTATCAGGGTGCCGTCGATAATTACCATTGGCTGACC
>JAXDQB010000012.1:0-5412 GCA_034668065.1 Paraburkholderia sp. | reverse complement strand
GCCGCGGCGGCGTTCGTGAGCGAGGCGGGCTACGGGCTCGATACGCCGGCGCGCTCGATTCCGCTTGCGCCCGGAGCGAGCGCGGCACCGGAGCTAGGCGTTGTATCGAGCGATGGGGATACGACGGTGCTCGATGCGCCGGGGCTCGACCAACCGGCGCAAAACCCCGACATGATGACGCCGCTGGCAGGCTTCCTCTCGCATGCATCGCTCGAAGCCGGCGACAGCCAGGCGCACGCCGGCGAGGACGCCGTTCAATTGATGACGGTGCATGCGGCGAAGGGGCTCGAATTCACGGCCGTCTTCATCACGGGGCTCGAGGAGGGGCTCTTTCCGCACGAGAACAGCGCGATCGAGGCTGACGGGCTCGAGGAGGAGCGCCGTCTCATGTACGTGGCGATCACGCGCGCGAAGGAGCGGCTTTACCTGTCGTTCGCGCAAAGCCGCATGCTGCATGGCCAGACGCGCTACAACATTCGTTCGCGCTTCTTTGACGAGCTGCCGCAGGCCACCCTGAAGTGGCTCACGCCGAAAGCGGAGCCGGCCGCGCGCTGGGGCGGACGCTCCGATAACGCGGGCTGGGGGCGCGATTGGTTCGCGCGGCCAGACCGGCAAGAGCGCCGCGGCGGTTATAGCGGCGCTGACGTTGTTTCAGCGCCGTTGCCCGCGTTCGCGAACGAGCAGCGCGCGCAAGATTCGGGCTTTCGCGTCGGCCAGCAGGTGTTTCACACGAAGTTCGGGGAAGGCACGATCACGGCGCTCGAAGGCAGCGGCGCCGATGTTCGCGCGCAGGTCCGTTTCAAGCGGCACGGCGAAAAGTGGCTTGCGCTTGCCGTCGCAAAATTACAGGTAGTGGATTAAACGTGAAGAACGACAATGCAAAGCGCCCGCTGGGCGTGCTTGCGGCGCTGCCGCAGGAACTAGGGGACCTCGTCGACGCGATGCGCGCCGAAGGGGCGATGCGCACGGTGACGCTTGGTCGCCGCGACTATCACACGGGCACCGTGCATGGCGTGCCATGCGTGGTCACCCTCGCTCGCATCGGCAAGGTGGCCGCCGCCGCGAGCGCGAGCGCGCTGATTCATGCTTTTGGGGTCGGCAATATTGTATTCACGGGGGTCGCCGGAGGATTGGGGCGGCAGGTGCGCGTCGGCGATATCGTCGTGGCCGATGCGTTCCTGCAGCACGACCTCGACGCCTCGCCGCTCTTTGCGCGTTACGAGGTGCCGTTGCTTGGCCGCGCTCGTTTTCCGGCTGACACCGCGCTCGCCGACGGGCTTGCCGCAGCTTGTGAGCAGTTTGTTGCCGAAGACGGCATGGAGCTGGAAGAGCAGTTCCAACTGGACGGCGTTCGGGTGCACCGGGGGATGATCATCAGCGGCGACCGCTTCGTTTCGAGCGCGGACGAGGTTCGTGCGCTCGCCCAGGCGTTGCCCGATGCACTTGCCGTCGAGATGGAAGGCGCCGCTCTTGCTCAGGTGTGCTACGAGCACGATGTGCCCTGTGCGGTGGTGCGCACGATTTCCGATACGGCCGACGATCACGCTCACGCGTCGTTCACGTCGTTTCTGACGGATATCGCCGGCACGTATTCCACAGGCATCCTGCGGCGCTTTCTCGAGGCGTATGCCGCAATCTGAGCGGGGATAGAAACGCTGAAGGACAAGAGCGAAGGCGCCGCGGCATATCTGCCTGCGGCGCCTTTTTTCGTTCGAGGTGAAGTCGGGCCTGCCCCGGCCCGCCTGGATTGGCCGCCGCTGCGCTGGCGCCTACGCTTTCACGCCTTTGCTTTCAATGTTTGGCAAAAGCATGGTCAGCACGCCGAGCAGTGGCAGGAACGAGCAGATCTTATAGACATACGCGATGCTCGTCGCGTCGGCCAGATTTCCGAGCACCGCCGCACCGACGCCACCGAGCCCGAACGCGAAGCCGAAGAAAAGACCCGCGACCATGCCGACATTGCCGGGAATCAGCTCCTGGGCATAGACGATGATGGCGGAGAATGCCGACGCCAGCACCACGCCGATCACGACGCTCAGCACGCCGGTCCAGAAAAGATTCGCATACGGCAAGAGCAACGTGAACGGTGCGACGCCGAGAATGGACGCCCAGATCACGTACTTGCGGCCGATGCGGTCGCCTACCGGGCCGCCAATGATCGTGCCCGCCGCCACGGCCGCGAGGAATACGAACAGATGGATTTGCGCGCCCTGCACGCTCAGATGGAACTTGTCGATCAAATAGAACGTAAAGTAGCTGCTGATGCTCGCGAGATAGAAGTACTTCGAAAACACGAGAAGTACGAGTACGCCGATGGCGAACGCCACGCGAGGTTTCGAGAGCGACGGATGCGCGGCGTGCACGCCGCTCTTTTTCCTCGTGGCTGGATGACGGCGGTACCAGCGGCCGATTTTGGCCAAAACGACCATCGCGACGAGCGCAGCGACGGAGAACCAGGCGATGCTGCGTTGCCCGTGCGGGATCACGACGAGTGCGGCAAGCAGCGGCCCGAGCGAAGTCCCCGCATTGCCGCCCACCTGAAACAGCGACTGCGCGAAACCATAGCGTCCGCCGGAGGCCATGCGGGCCACGCGCGACGATTCCGGATGGAACACGGACGAGCCGCAGCCCACCAGTGAGGCCGCAATAAGCAGCACCGGAAAGCTCGGCGCGACCGACATCAACACAAGACCCGCCAAGGTGAAGCCCATGCCGACCGGCAGCGAGTACGGCTGCGGCCGCTTGTCGGTATAAAACCCGATGAGCGGTTGCAGCAGAGAGGCCGTGATCTGGTAGGTGAGCGTGATAAGCCCGATCTGGGCGAACGACAGCGAGAAGCTCGCCTTGAGCATCGGATAAATCGCGAGAATCAGCGATTGGATCATGTCGTTCAGCAGATGCGAAAAGCTAATCGCGCCAAGCACCGAATAGGCAGTGCGCTGAAGCGGGTTGGCGTTGCCGGCCGAGGTTGGCGGCGGCGTGGTGGTCGCGGCGCCACCCGCCGCGAGGGCGTTTTTCTGCATTTTATGAGCGTCCGTAAGGTACTAGGGCATGGGGGCCACAACATCGCCATACGCGCGGCCGTCCACACAAAGCAGCTTAGTGTGTCTTGAAATAAGTATTCGGACAATATTTGTCGAGTACAAGACGCGCGATGGAAAGTGAGCTTCGGCGCGCAGTATGTGAGAATTTCAGCCGCCCCGGCCACGCGCAGCGGGATGGCAAGTCGATGAGCCGAGGGCCATTCGTAGCGCCGGGCGGGGGCAAGGCAGTGCGTCAGTGCTTCGGGTGACGCCAGTCGAAAATATGATGGGCTGCGAGCCAGTGGTGAATCAGGCCTTCGCCGTGCTCGCGCTTATAAGACCGCGATTCGAAAATCGTCAGCGCGAGCAGCACGAGCAAGCCCACCGCGAGTCCGACGAGGCCGGCGATCGATTCAGCGTCCATGGCAGTCCTCCTTTTCGCCATTTCTCCATTGCGGCGACGAGTACATATTAGGATACTCCCGCGCGGTGGTGAATTGCCCCGCCGCGTACCGTATTTCGTTTAGACTCGCGGTTCTTCCTTTCAAGAGAAGCTTAATGAACCGATCTGCGTGGGCGGCTGTCGCAGTCGCCTGTCTGCTGTCCGGCTGCGGCGACGAAACGATTCATCATCGAAACCCGCCCCACGATCCCGCCGACTACCACGGGGTGCCCACCGACGATCGCCCGCCGTCGACACCCGGTGCCCCAGCAGCCGCTCCGGTTGCGACGCCCCCGGCAATGTAGGACAACTAATGGGATAACGCCGCTCGGAGCCAGGGCGGCGGGCATGCCCCAAGCCTGCCACAGGCATCAGCCCATTCGCTTGAATCGTCTTGGCGTTTCAGACTAGCTTCGCTCTTGAACGCAAACCCACGGCGAGACGACGACGGCCCACAGCACGGGATTGCGTGCGGCGAAATCGGCCGCTGTTTCGCTTCGCACGCGTTCGACGAGGCCGGCCGAGAGCCACCGGGCGACTTGCTGCGTGTCATCCGCGGCAATCGCTTCGGCGACGCTGACAAGGTCGAGATCGCGCGCAACGCGCAGCAGCATGCCGCGCGCAAAGAACTGCTCGAGGTCGACCCAATCGATCTTGGCCGTCTCGGCGAGCAGCTTCGCGTAGATCGGACTTTGCGCGTTTGCACCGGGGGGGGAGGTGTCCAAGGTCATCGCAGAAATGGTTCTTGCAAGCGGGCGTCACTATAACCGATTGTGTAACCGAATGCGGGCGGCGCCGGCACAGGTGTGGCCCGGGTGGGGCGCACCCCTATATGCCTGTTTAAATGACGTTTAAAATCACATTACCTCAGTTGCCGACCGATTGACTCGCAAGGACGAGCCCCCATGACCTCAGCCGCCGTCACCCGGTATGATCCTTTCGCCCGCCTGCTGCATTGGTTAATCGTCGCGCTGCTGATCGCGCAGTACGTCGTCGCCTGGACGATGCCCGGCATTCATCGCGGCACGCAGCCCGTGGGCCTCGTCGCGTGGCATCTAGAACTCGGCACGGCGATCATCGCTGTCATGATCGTGCGCATCGCCTGGCGCCTGTTGCGTCGCGAGCCTGCAGCCGTCAAGGGTACGCCGCTCACGCGGCAGGTGGCGTGGTCCACGCATGGCCTGCTTTACGTGCTGCTGATCGTCCAGCCGGTGATGGGGTGGGCCAATGCCTCGTACCGAGGCTGGTCTGTGACGCTTTTCGGCGTGATCCCGCTGCCGAAGCTCTCGCCCGCGGGCTCGCCGCTCGGCCATGTGCTGGGCGATGTTCATCAACTCCTGGCCTGGGGCCTGCTTGGGCTCGTCGGGCTGCATGTCTCCGCGACGCTTTACCACCACTTCGTGCTGCGCGACGGGGTCTTGCGGCGAATGGCCTGAGCAGCTCGCCTAGCAGCTTGTCGCTCGTCGTGACGCGTCGGCCCGCTTACCGCGGCCACCGATCCGCGTAAAAGTCATGCCGGCGGCTCAGCCTCGCGTAGTGCTCGTCGAACGATCTTGCCGGTAGCCGTCATCGGCAGGCTGTCGACGAATGCGATCGCACGCGGATACTCATGTGCCGCCAGGCGCGTCTTCACATAGTCCTGAATGTCGGGCCGGCCAGTGCCTTCGGCCCACTTGTCGCAGACGTCGACGCCGATGTTGTAGCGCGCGTACCTTCCACGGGAAGTTGTTCTTTGTGAGGACGTCGAAGCAGTCGGTTCGAATAAGCATGCCGGTGCCCCCTCCGAGATTTATCGGCTATCGTAATAAGCTGACTAAAATTATGCGCTAATCGGAAATGAGGAATAATTCTAAAATATGAAAATCGGGGGAATCGCCGGATAATGAATTCCGCGCCAGCGTTGTTCGCCCAACAGACAAGACGCAGAGGCTCGTGCGAAAGTTTGGC
>JAXDQB010000011.1:0-10526 GCA_034668065.1 Paraburkholderia sp. | reverse complement strand
GACGTTCGTGATCGGCGGCATGACCGGCGTGTTGATGGCCGTGCCTCCCGCCGACTTCCAGCTGCACAACAGCCTGTTCCTGATCGCGCATTTCCATAATGTCATCATCGGCGGCACGGTGTTCGGCTTGATGGCGGGTTACAATTACTGGTTCCCCAAGGCATTCGGCTTCAAGCTCGACGAACGCTGGGGCAGGGTTTCGTTCTGGTGCTGGCTGATCGGTTTCTATATCGCTTTCATGCCGCTCTACGCGCTGGGTCTCATGGGCATGACCCGCCGCATGCAGCATTACGACGTCGCCAGCTGGCAACCCTGGTTGGTGGTCGCGGCGTTTGGCGCCGTCGTCATCCTCGCGGGAATCGGCAGTCAGGTCATCCAGCTCGTGGTGTCGATCCGCCACCGCGAACAACTGAAGGTGACCGCGGACCCATGGAATGGCCGCACGCTGGAATGGGCGACCGCTTCGCCGCCGCCAGCCTGGAATTTCGCCGTGCTGCCGCAAGTCACGGACATCGATGCCTTCTGGAAGAAGAAGCAGCGCGAGCGCACACAACAAGCCCAGCCGGCGAAGGAGCGCAAGTTCGAACCGATCGAGATGCCGAAGAACAGTGCGGTCGGTTTCATCATCGCATTTTTTGCAGTCGTTAGCGGCTTTGCGCTGATCTGGCACATCTGGTGGATGGCCGGTGCTGGGGCAATCGGAATCTTTCTGACCATGCTTGCCTTCGCGTTTCGCAATGAAGAGGAAATCGAAATCCCGGCCGATCAGATTGCCCGTTTCGAGCAGGCGAACTAGGTGGAGATTGCAGTATGAACATCGCTGTTGCAGTTGATGATGAGGTTCGTTTCGATGGGCTGCCGAGTGCAAGCGAGGCCGGCCCCGCTCCAAAACGGATCGTGGTTGGCTACGGCTTCTGGGTCTTCCTCTTGAGCGACATCGTGATGTTTTCGGCGATCTTTGCCGCTTACGCGGTGCTCGCGCATGCGACCGCAGGCGGTCCGAGCGGCGTGCAGCTGTTCGACCAACGCAGCGTTGCGATCGAAACCGGTTGCCTTCTCGCTTCGAGCTACACCTGCGGATTGATGTCAATGGCGATTAGTTCGCGGCGCTATGCCGTCACTTATCTGGCTGCCCTACTCACCTTCATGCTGGGGGCCTCGTTCCTGGCGCTGGAGCTGCGGGAGTTCGCCGGCATGATCGCGATTGGGGCCGGTCCGCAACGCAGCGCTTTCCTCTCCGCCTTTTTTAGCCTGGTCGGCTGTCACGGGCTACATGTCACCGCGGGCCTGGTTTGGCTGGTCGTGATGATGGCGCAGGTCGCCATCAAAGGCTTCCGCGCGACCGTCGAACGCCGTCTGCTCTGTTTTTCACTGTTCTGGCATGCGCTCGACATCGTCTGGGTATGGCTGTTCACGGTGGTCTATCTGATGGGAGTCCTTTCATGACCGACACGCATTACGATCGCGCGCCCGGCGACGCATCAGCACTTCCCGACGTCGAACAGGGTACGTCTTCCGGCGTGCTTGTCTACACGATCGGATTGGGTCTCGCAGTGGTCCTCACGGCCATGTCGTTCTGGGTCGCCAACACATCGCTGCTCTGGGCCGGCGGTGTCTCTCTCGGCCTGACTGTCCTGGCGATCGCGCAAATGGGCATCCACCTGGTGTTCTTCCTACATGTCACCACGGGGCCGGATAACACGAACAACGTGATGGCGCTGGCGTTCGGTGTACTGATCGTCGTCCTGGTCGTCGTCGGATCGCTTCTGATCATGGCAGATCTGAACGACAACATGATGCCGCCGACAGAGCTGATGAATCTGCAGATGCAGCACTGAAAAAGCGTCGCGGAGATACTGGTTGCTAATCAAGCATGTCTTCCCTGCGCAGCACGTTTTCGAGAGACGTGGAGGCCAGGTGGATCAGGCTGGGATTGCGGTCGGCGCACCTGACGGCCGTCTCCGCGGTGACCAGGGCCGGGTGCGAACGCCGTGCATGTCAATGAACGCGGCCGCGTCGCGAAGGTTGACGATAATGGCGGGGCGAGCGCAAACGTGAGCTGTCAACTGCCTCGTGAGCCGGCGATTGTTCTTTACTCGGTACATACCTCACTCAGTCTTGTTGAAGCTGAGAACGAGCGCCGGCGGCGTCACTCGGTGGTGCGCCGGCCTTTCAGACCAGGACGGAGACAAATGGAATCGCCTCAAGCATCAGACGCCATGGTTGCTCCACGCGCTGTCGCACAGCACGGATGCAACGTCAACGGTCAGCCTTGGCCAAGCGATAGCGAGTTCGAATGGGTTCGTTTGAGCTATCGATCCGACAAAGTCACTCACCGGCTTCCATTGCGGGTAGCACTCGATCCCGCAATAGCGTTTTGAGGTGGAAAGATCATGCACATAGCACCGATGTAGCGGCCGTGAACACTCCGTGCAGACGGAGAGCTTGCGCGGCACCATGCCGTTCACCAGCACAAACTTCATCTTGTGAACGGACATCTCACCGATCCTTTTATCTTATGGTGCGTTTGCGTGATCCGTTGCTTTCGCTCGCGCTGGGTGGCTGCGTCATCCCCGTCTCGAGCGCCGTCCTGCATGCATCGCTGAGCTCGGCACTCCTCTCTCTGAGACAAGTCGATATCTCATCTGGATTGGGGATGAACGCACTGCAAAGTCTGAGCACGTGGGGGGTGCACGCCAAGCGTTGTTCTGGCGTTCCTTGTGAGAAGGAGGGGGTGGGCGAGGCAGTCGCGGACAGCAGGGCCAGCGCCACGCACCACCGCGCCGACGACGTCAGTCGATACATCATCCGTTTATTCTGGCTTTCAACGTTCATCAGAGGACCTGCCATCGGTAATCGAAGTCGATACTCGACTTCATCACGGCAGATACAAATACACTCTCACCGGAGCCCGTGATTGTAGCGAAACGTTAGCCTTTGTAGCTTTCGACCCCGTTGCAGTCCGTTCCCAAAGAGGGCGCATTAAGCAGATACGCGCGGCTGTCCGGTCCGGTCGACTTCGCCATCAACATCGGATGCACGCAAACCACCAAGGCATCACACATCAGTACAAGCGTTGGGAGCGACACCAACGCTAACGTTTCATGTGAAGGGATGAACGGCTGATATACGCGTTGGTGGTGGATCGAGGAAATGCTGAAAGGCCGGCTACCAGGACAAGCCCGTGGTCAACGAGCTGGCGATATCGATCACCGACAATCTTACCGTAGCCGGCGCCTGGATCGGGAAAGGCGAGCTTAACTTTCTGGAAGCGAATGGTGAAGAACTCCACGAGCTTGCGCCGAACAGGATCGGCTCAGGGTTCCATTACTCACTGTCTTACTCGGTCCGCGACCTAAAGATCCTCAAAGAACACGGCGCGTAGGTGACTGAAAACAATCTGCCCTTACGGCGAAGCGTAGAGTCCCTCGCTTCGTCGAGAGGGTCTCCGCGGTACCCCCGGCGCGCGGAGACCCTCGCCCGGGGAGATGTTACTGCGATAGGGGGAAGTTATCGCGTCTCTCATGGCATTTGGGCCTGAGGACTGCCGAGGCATTATAAATTGTCCCGACCCAGATATTCGAAAGAATACCACATTGATTTTAAAAGAACTTGTTCCGTGGTGCCGCCCAACATTAACGTTACATAACGCTGATTAACGAGCCAAACGGGGTCTCCTACCCCACTCTCTTGGCGATCCGAAGTCTCGGATAGCTCGTCAAGGAGTGATAATGGAAGGACTTCAAACCACCGTATCGGAGTCTCCCGTTGCAGCCGATCAACAGTTCCAACTGGTTGCGAACAGCGTGGCCAAGCTGGTTGAAACTGCAAGGCGGGAGTTGGGGCGCGATCAGGAGGCGGCGAAAGCGTCGCTGGTCACGGCATCGCACATCCTGCAAGCGGAGATCGACCGCTGTTCGGGCGCTAACGGCTCTGCGACGGGTGGCCTGGCGGCTTGGCAGATGCTTCGCGTTCGAGCTTACATCGACAGCAATTTACACCGCACCATTCATGTTCGAGATCTCAGTGCTGTCGCGCGTCGAAGCCCGGCGCACTTCTCGCGAAAATTCAAACTCGCTGTTGGCGAGTCGCCACATGCCTACGTGGTGAGAAGGCGTCTGGAGAGGGCCTGCCACCTGATGATGACCAGCGCGGAACCACTAAGCGAAATAGCCTTGAGCGTAGGCTTTTCGGATCAAGCACATTTATGCAGGCTGTTCAGACAGGCCTTTGGTCAAAGTCCGGCCAAGTGGCGACGCGAGCGCGGAATCCCTGGCGAAGTCACCTCAAGAACCGGCATGGACGAGAATATCGCATGAGCGATCAGCGCGTACCGCTCGGCGTGCGCGCCATGGGCCCATCTACAGTCCAAGATTGTCGGTCCGATCGTCGCAGCTAGCTGCTTGGCACGAGGTCCGGAAATTGTCATTCATCATGGCGTGTGGCACACTAGCCGTTAAAGCTCGCTGTGACCAACCGGGCGGAATATTGTCATAAGGCCTTCTCAGCCCGAGTTGGTGAGCCGCTCGACGGTGGAGTGCGGCAGTTGAATCAATCTACTCTGCTCGCAAATGGGAGTGCCAAATTCCAGGTCTTGTTGGAGGATGGCGAACGCGTCTTCTGCAGGGTCGGTAGCCGCGTCAACGCTGACCGCTCCGTCCTTGCCGTGCTGCCTGCTGCAGAGCATCCCACGCCTGCCACCCTGGACCGTCTTGCTCACGAATATGCCCTGAGGGAGGATTTGGACGCGGCCTGGGCGGTGCGTCCGCTCGAGTTGGTTCGCGAGGGCGGCCGGACCATGCTGATGCTTGAGGATCCCGGCGGCGAGCCGCTCGAGCGGCTGCTCGGCGCGCCCCTGGAGACGGACCACTTTCTGCGCCTGGCGATCGACATCGCTGTGGCTGTCGGCAAGCTTCATCGGCAGGGCTTGCTGCACAAGGACGTAAAGCCTTCGAATATCCTGGTGAACTGCGCAGACGGGCAAGTACGTCTTACCGGGTTCGGGATCGCATCGCGCGTGCCGCGTGAGCGACAGGCGCCCGAGCCGCCGGAGACTATCGCCGGTACACTCGCCTACATGGCGCCCGAGCAAACCGGACGGATGAATCGTTCGATCGATTCCCGCAGCGACCTCTACGCGCTCGGCGTCACGTTCTACGAGATGCTCACGGGCTCCCTACCGTTCACCGCGGCCGATCCGATGGACTGGGTACACTGCCATATCGCGAGAAAGCCCTTGCCGCCCGGCGAACGGTTGGAGAAAATCCCCGCACCCCTCTCCGAAGTCGTCATGAAGCTGCTCGCGAAGACTGCCGAGGAGCGCTACCAGACCGCAGCCGGCGTCGAGAATGATCTTCGGTACTGTCTTGCCGAACAGGAGCTTAGAGGGCGCATCGACCTCTTTGCGCCTGGCGAACACGACGCGCCCGATCGGCTGTTGCTTCCCGAGAAATTGTATGGAAGGGCGCGCGAGATAGAGGCGTTGCTTGCCTGCTTTGACCGCATAGTCAGCAGCGGCACGGTAGAGCTGGTGTTGATCTCCGGATATTCCGGCATCGGAAAGTCCTCGGTCGTCAACGAACTGCATAGGGTGCTTGTCGAATCACGCGGCCTCTTTGCATCAGGCAAGTTCGATCAGTACAAGCGTGACATCCCGTATTCGACCCTGGCGCAAGCCTTCCAAAGCTTGATCCGACCGCTGCTTGCCAAGAGCGATCCGGAATTGGCTGGATGGCGCGAGGCTTTTCGCGAAGCGTTAGGTCCGAACGGGCAGCTTATCATAGACTTGGTTCCGGAGCTGAAGCTCATCGTCGGCGACCAGCCGCCGGTCCCTGAGCTGCCGCCCCGTGACGCGCAACGCCGCTTTCAGCTGGTTTTCCGACGCTTTCTCGCCGTGTTTGCCCGGCCGGAGCACCCGCTGGCGCTGTTCCTCGACGACTTGCAATGGCTCGACCCGGCGACGCTGGACCTGCTGGAGGATTTGTTGACCCAGCCCGACATGCAGCACCTGATGTTGATCGGGGCTTACCGGGATAACGAGGTCAGTTCCGCCCATCCTCTAATTCGCAAGCTCGAAGCGGTCCGCAACGCGGGCACGGTCGTGCACGAAATCATTCTTGCGCCTCTCGCTCCTGAAGACCTTGGACGGTTGCTTGGGGATGCTCTTCACTGCGAATCCGAACGCGTCGCCGCGCTGGCAGAATTGATCCATGAGAAGACAGGAGGCAATCCATTCTTCGCCAATCAGTTAATTTCCGTACTTGTCGAGGAGAGGCTGCTCACATTCGATTATGATGAAGGGCGATGGTCCTGGGACCTGAACAGCATTCGCGCCAAGGGTTATACCGACAATGTCGTTGGCCTTATGGTCGGCAAGTTGAACCGCTTGCCGGTCCAAACGCAGCACGCATTGCAGCTGCTTGCGTGCGTGGGCAACAGCGCGGAGTGCGCCTTGCTAGAGATGGTTTCGCAGCAGTCGAACGAGGAAGTGCATGGCCGGCTGTGGGAAGCTGTTCGAGCGGGCCTGATCTTCCGTTCGGAACACTTCTATGCGTTCCTCCACGACCGTGTCCGGGAGGCAGCGTATTCATTGATCCCGGAAGAAGCGCGTGCCGAAGCCCATTTCCGAATCGGCAGGCTGCTCGCGACGCGTATTGCGCCGGAGCAACGGGAGGAGGCGATATTCGAGGTTGTCAACCAGCTCAACCGTGGCGTGCCGCTGATCACGTCGCGGGACGAACGCGAGCAACTCGCGGAATTGAACCTTGCTGCCGGCAAGCGCGCGAAGGCGTCGTCCGCCCTCGCCTCAGCGCTGAACTATTTCGCGATGGGCGCGACGCTGCTGGAAGAAAGTTGCTGGGAGCGCCGTTACGAGCTCGTCTTCGCGCTCGAGCAACATCGGGCGCAATGCGAATTTCTGACCGGCGAAATGCCCGCTGCGGAACAGCGTCTCTCGGTGCTCGCGGCGCGCGCCGGAAATACGCTGGATCGGGCCACCATCGCATCACTACGAGTGGAGTTGTACCTGACGACCGATCGTACCTCGCACGCGGTAGATATCGGGCTCGACTATCTCCGAGGTTTGGGGGTCGACTGGTCACGCCATCCAACGGATGAGGACGTCCGACCGGAATACGAACGCATGTGGTCCCGGCTCGGCGATCGCGCCGTCGAAGATATCATCGACATGCCTTTGATGTCGGACTTGACCTGCCTTGTCACGCTCGAGATTCTGACGCGGGTGTTTTCGGCAGCGGCAAGGTTGGATGCCAACTTGACGGCCCTGGTCGTATGCCGCGCTGTGAGTCTCAGCCTCGAGTTCGGCAACTGCGACGCCTCGTGCGCCCAGTATGCATGGCTTGGCAGAGTTGTAGCTCGGCGCTTCGGCGACTACGAGGCGGCTTATCGCTTTGGCCGGCTGGCCTGCGATCTCGTAGACCGGCGCGGGCTGACCCGTTTTCAGGCCGAGGTCTATTACGTGGCCGCGAGCAACGCGATCCCGTGGGGCCAGCACGTGAGGGATAGTCGCAAGTTGATCGCGCGTGCCTTCGATGCGGCTAGCAGGGCCGGAAACCTCATCTATGAAGGCTACTGTCTTGTTGGTTTGAACGCGAACATGCTGGTGGCGGGCGATCCGCTCGCAGAAACACAGAAGGTGATTGAGGCAAGCCTCCATCGGGCTCTGAAGATGAAGTTCCAGTACGTAGCTGATTTGATCACGATGCAGCTTGACTACGTCCGGACGTTGCGGGGCCACTCGCGCACCTTCGCCTCCTTTGACGGCCAACACTCTGAGAAGGATGCAGCCGGGCTCGCGTTTACCGGCAATCCCGATCTGGCCGTGCTGGAAACGCTGTACTGGATCCGCGTGCTGCAGGCGCGCTTCCTTGCCGGAGACCATGCGGCTGCGGACAACGCGCGGTCGAAGGCAGAGCGGCTTTTATGGACAGTGTCGACCGAAGTCGCCGCCGCCGAATTCCATTTCTACGGAGCGCTCAATCTGGCGGTTTATGGTCACAGCGTGGCTGGCAGCGAAACCGGGCAGCTGGACATAATCCATGCTCATCATATCCGGCTCCGGGCCTGGGAACGGAATTGTCCCGCAAACTTCGAGCATCGATCCGCTTTAGTCGGCGCCGAGATAGCCAGGATCGAAGGTCGCGAGACGGAGGCGATGCGCCTGTACGAGCAAGCAATTCGCGCCGCCGAGGCTAACGGTTTCGTCCATCATAAGGCAATCGCTTGCGAACTGGCTGGATATTTCTACGGCGCGCGCGGTTTTGAGAAGATCGCAACACTGTATTTGCGGGATGCGCGATATGGCTATTTGCATTGGGGAGCGGATGCCAAGGTACGTCAGCTGGATCAGGGATATCCGCACCTTGCTGGGGAACAACCTGCGGCCGGACCGACGAGCACGATCGGGGCCTCGGTCGAGCACCTCGACCTCGCAACAGTGATCAAGGTGTCGCTCGCCGTCTCAGGCGAGATCGTGCTCGAAAGCCTGATCGAAACGCTCTTGCGTACCGCCATGGCGCAGGCGGGTGCCGAGCGAGCGCTGTTGATCATGCCGGGCGGGCAAGAGACCCGTATCGAGGCGGAAGCCACCACCAGCGGGGATACGGTGACCGTGCGTCTGGCCGACGAGGCCGTGACCGAGCACGTCATGCCCGAGTCGGTCCTGCACTATGTGCTGCGCACCCGCGAGATTGTTATTCTGGACGATGCGGCGACCCAGTCCCCGTTCGGGGTGGATCCCTATATCCGTAAGTACCAGGCCCGGTCCATTCTCTGCCTGCCGCTGCTCAATCAGGCCAAACTCACCGGGGTGCTCTACCTCGAAAACAACCTGACGCCTCGCGTCTTCGCGCCCGGACGAATCGCGGTCTTGAAACTGCTCGCCTCGCAGGCCGCCATCGCACTGGAGAATGCCCACCTGTACAACGATCTTGAGGAGCGGGAGGCAAGAATCCGGCGCCTGGTCGACTCAAAC
The DNA here is from genome assembly GCA_034668065.1 of Paraburkholderia sp. Classification (GTDB taxonomy): domain Bacteria; phylum Pseudomonadota; class Gammaproteobacteria; order Burkholderiales; family Burkholderiaceae; genus Trinickia. Next base: position 1,534 of record JAXDQB010000011.1, on the reverse strand, counting down.
ATCATCGGTATCTTTATCGGAGATTCGCAGGGGAAGATCATCGAAGCCAATGATGCCTTTCTCGAGATGCTAGGCTACGGCCATGATGACGTTATCTCCGGTCGGATGCGCTGGACGAAACTGACGCCTCCCGAGTGGGCGCCGGCCGACGAGGATGCGCTGGCGCAGCTGGGCAAGACCGGAACCTGCAGACCTTACGAGAAGGAGTATTACCGCAAAGACGGCAGTCGCGTCCCGGTTCTGGTCGGCGGCGCATTTTTCGAGAGCAAGGCAGACGAAGGGGTCGTCTTTGCCATCGACATGAGTGACCGCAAGCGCGCCGAGGAGGCATTACGGGAACGCGAAACGAAAATCCGCCGCCTGGTCGATTCCAACATCATCGGAATTTTCATCTGGGATTTCGATGGTCGGATACTTGAGGCCAACGACGAATTTCTTCGCATGGTGGATTACGATCGCGAAGACCTGGCTTCGGGCCGCATGAGGTGGGCGGACTTGACGCCACCCGACTGGCGCGACAGGAATAACGCAAGGATCGAACAGCAAAAAAGCAGCGGCCGGTTCGAGCCATTCGAAAAAGAATACGCCAGAAAAGACGGTAGCCGTGTGCCCGTGCTGATTGGTGGTGCGACATTTGAAGAGGGCGTTAACCAGGGCGTCGCATTCGTGCTCGATCTGACGGTGCGCAAGCGCGCCGAGGAGGCATTGGGGGAAAGCGAGCGGCGATATCGCGAGGCGCAACTTGAACTCGCTCACGCCAACCGCGTCGCGACGATAGGACAGCTGACGTCATCAATCGCGCATGAGGTAAATCAGCCGATTACAGCTGCAGTCACATACGCATTGGCGGCCCGGCGTTTCCTGGGCGCGAAGCCACCGAATTTGCATGAGGTGGATGACGCGCTCTCTCTTATTGTCAAGGAGGGGAATCGCGCAGGCGAGGTCGTCGAACGAATCCGCGCTCTGATCAAGAAAGCGCCCGCACGAAAGGACGCCGTGGAGATCAACGATGCTATCCTGGAGATTATTGCTCTCACCCGTACGGAAGCCGCCAACAACAGCGTCGCGGTGCGGACGCAGTTGGCCGAGGGCTTGCCGCGTGTGCAGGGAGATCGGGTCCAGCTGCAACAGGTGCTGCTTAACTTGATCCTTAATGCCATCGAAGCGATGCGCGACGTCGGCGAAGCGGAACGGGAATTGCTCATCAGCACCCGCAACGAACCGGATGGCGTGTCAGTCGAGGTGCGAGATTCGGGTCCAGGCTTCACGCCGACGGCTCTTGAGCGCGTGTTCGAGGCGTTCTACACCACCAAACCTGGCGGCTTGGGGCTCGGGTTGTCGATCTGCCGGTCGATCATCGAAGCGCATCACGGACGATTGTGGGCGAGCCGTAACGCGCCACGTGGCGCTATCTTTGGCTTCATTGCGCCGGCTCATCCGGCCGCCGCGCCGTGATGGAGTGCCGCTTCGGATCCGCGACGTGGCAGACGTCGAGTCCGGCAGGCACCCTGATCCTCCGTGGAGAGCCACGGAG
>JAXDQB010000010.1:0-9164 GCA_034668065.1 Paraburkholderia sp. | reverse complement strand
CGGCCAATCCAAGAGATCGAGATTCGCGAATTGAACGTGAACACGCCGGCCGCCGAGATCGACGGACTGCTTGCGCCGCTTTTGGCGGGCACCAACGCGGGGCTCGTTTCGGAAGCGGGATGCCCCGCTGTTGCCGATCCAGGCGCATTGCTCGTGCGACGCGCGCACGAGCGAGGAATCAAAGTCGTGCCGCTCGTTGGCCCCAGTTCCATCCTACTCGCGCTGATGGCCTCGGGCCTGAACGGCCAGCGCTTCGCTTTTCACGGCTATTTGCCCGTCGATGCGGCCGAGCGCGCAAGAAAACTGCGCGAGCTCGAACAGCACTCGCGCACCTTCAACGAAACGCAGATCTTCATCGAAACACCCTATCGCAATCGCGCGCTGCTGGATGCGTTGTTGGCGGGCCTGGCGCCATCGACGCTCATCGCCGTCGCCGTCGACCTGACGCTTGACACGGAGCGGATCGTCAGCCGGGCCGTATCGGCGTGGAAAAAGGATGCCGGCGCACTCGATCTGCACAAGCGGCCGGCCATTTTCCTGATGCTGGCGAGCTAAGCGCCTGCACGGCTGCAGCATCGGGCGAGGCAAAGCGCGGATCACTGCAGGTGCAGTCCCCCGACTACGAGCGATTTGACGGCTGCGCTGCCAACGGCCGTGCCGAACTTGCGCGCAATTCGGTCGGAGAAGCTCTCCTTCACCGTGTAGTCGACGATGCGCGGCGCCTTGATGACGTCGCGCGCGACATAGCGCGCGTCGCCAAACCCGTCGGCGAGGCCGAGTTCCACGCTTTTCTCGCCGGTCCAGAAAAGCCCAGAGAAGATGTCTGGCGTCTCATGCAACCGCTTGCCGCGGCCGGCGCGCACGGCATCGATGAACTGCTGGTGGATTTCGTCGAGCATTTCCTGCGCGTGCCGATCCATCACAGGCGTCTCGGGCGAGAAGGGATCGTAAAAACCCTTGTTGACGCCCGACGTATGCAAGCGCCGCTGGATCCCAAGCTTGTCCATAAGGCCCGTGAACCCGAAGCCTTCCATTAGCACACCGATGGAGCCGACGATGCTGGCCCGATCGACAAAGATTTTGTCCGCCGCCACGGCGATGTAGTAGCCACCCGACGCGCACATGTCGCCGACCACAACGTACAGCGGCTTTGACGGATATTGCGCGCGCAAGCGGCGGATTTCGGCGTTGATCTCGCCTGCCTGCACGGGGCTCCCGCCAGGACTATCGATGCGCAGGATGACGCCTGCCGTGTCAGCGTCTTCGAACGCATGGCGCAAGGCCATGTTTACGTCATTGGCGTTCGCGTTGGTGTCCGCGGCAATTTCGCCATCGATCGTGATGAGCGCCGTATGGCGGCCTGCCGCCATGACCTTGTCGCTCGATGCGTTGAAGACGCTGAACCCAATCAACAACAGGACGGCAAGGACCGCGAAACGGAAGAAAATCTTCCAGCGGCGCGCCGCGCGTTGTTCGTGGATGGCGGCAAGCGCAATGCGTTCGAGGGCAGCGCGCTCCCAGTTCGGCTCGCCGCTTTCGCGCGGTTCGGGGGTCGGAATGTCGGCCATGCGTCGATGAGTTGCGAATGAATGGAGTGACCGAAGTGAAGCGGAACCGGCGAGTCGGCCTGTCGACTAACGCGTCACGGCCGCCGGATGCAAAACGTCCTCGGGCAACCAGAATACCGCGCGGCCTTCAGGCGTATCGCGTTCTTCAACGATTACCGGACGAAGTCTGCCGCCGCGGCAAGGACCGCCCACGCACCGCCCCGTCTCTGGCGCGTAGAGCGCGCCGTGCGTGGCGCACATCAAGTATAAGCCCGACGATTCGAAGAACTGCCCCTCGACCCAATCGAGCTCGATCGGAACGTGCGCGCACCGGTTCAAATAACCGTAGACGTTGCCGCCGCAGCGGACAAAGAACACGACCGCGTCCTCGCCGCAATGCTTCGCGGCAAACCGCACCCCCGCCCCGCCCTCGGCGAGATCGCCGGCAGCGCAAACGCGCACACCCCCGCACGCGGCGCCGCCCTCGCCATCGCGTGCTCCTTGCCCTTCTTGCCCTTCTTGCCCTTCTTGCCCTTCTTGTGTTCCGCGGGCGCGCTCTTCGCCCGTTCCATGCGTGCCGAGCCTCTCGTCCGCCTCGCGGCCGAGCTTGCCGCTCATGCGTTCTCCCGCAGCCAGCACGCGAGCGCGGGCACGCTCTCGGCGACGAACTTCGGCTCGAGCGCAGCGAGCGAATCGGCCGGGTGCGCGCCGTAAGTCACCGCGACGCTGGCCGCTCCCGCGTTCAGCGCCATCTGCAGATCGTGCGTCGTATCGCCAATCATCACCGTGCGCCCGAGATCCTGCCCCAGTTCGCGCGTGAGCTCCTGCAGCATCGCCGGATGCGGCTTCGAAAACGTCTCGTCGGCGCAGCGGGTGCCGTCGAAAAGACTCGTGAGGCGCACCTCGTCGAGGGCGCGATTGAGCCCCACGCGGCTCTTCCCGGTGGCGACAGCCAGCAGGTACCCCATGTTGCGCAGCTCCACCAGCAACTCCCGCACCCCGTCGAAAAGCTCCGTCTTTGAGCCTTTCAGCAGAAAGTGATAGCGATAGCGCTCGGCTAGCCGCGGGTAGTCGTGCGGATCGAGCGACGGCGCGGCAATGCTGAGCGCATCGCGCAGGCCAAGCCCGATCACGTAGCTCGCGGCTTCGTCGGCCGGCGCGGGCAACCCCAGGTCGCGGCAGGCGCTCTGGATGCTGCGCGTGATGTGGGCCGTCGAATCCATGAGAGTGCCATCCCAATCGAAGACGATCAGGTCAAATTGCTGTCGGGCCATCGCGTTGCGCCTCGCTGCGCAGTTCGTTCAATTGATCGAGAAAACGTCGACAATCGTCGGGCAGCGGCGCCTCGAACGTCAACGGCTCGCCCGTGACCGGGTGCGCGAGGCGCAGCCGGTACGCGTGCAAGAACATCCGCTTGAGCCCCGGGCGCGTGCCCGCACGCGCCAGCACCTTATTCATCGCGAAATCGCCGTATTTCGCGTCTCCAATGATCGGCAGCCCCAGGTGCGCGAGATGCACACGAATTTGGTGCGTGCGGCCCGTCTTCAATTCGGCTTCGACGAGTACATAATCGGGCCAATGCTGCAACAAATTGAACACCGTATGCGATTGCAGCCCGTCCGGCTGCACGCGCACACGCCGCTCGCCGTCGGCCGTCAGGTACTTCAGCAGCGGCTCCTTCACGGCCCGCCGCCGCCCCCAATCGCTCGCCCATTGGCCGTGCGCGCAAGCGTAATAGCGCTTGTCGATGCGATTGTCGCGGATCTGCTCGTGCAAGCCGACAAGAGCTGCGCGCTTTTTCGCGAGCATCAACACGCCCGAAGTCTCGCGATCGAGCCGGTGTACCAATTCGAGGAACTTGCCTTGCGGCCGCGCCTCACGCATTTGCTCGATGACGCCGAACGCAACTCCGCTGCCGCCGTGCACCGCAACACCAGCCGGCTTGTCGATGACGAGCATGTACTCGTCCTCGAACAGCACGCTGAAGTGAGCCGGCGGCACCGCGGCGACATACTCCCCCGTGGCGCGCTCCGCAACGCGCACTGGCGGCACGCGCACAACGTCGCCAGTCAGGAGCCGGTATTGCGCGTCGACGCGGCCCTTGTTGACCCTGACTTCCCCGCTGCGCAATATACGGTAGATATGGCTTTTCGGCACACCCTTACAGATTCTCAACAAAAAATTGTCGATCCTCTGACCGGCAGCGCCCTCGTCTACCTGTATCATCGAGACTTGGTCACTTGAGACCAATTTCTCGTATATTTTGCCTAACTCATTCATTCTGAATATAATTTGCCTAGCAGCCTGCGGCTGCCGGCGCGTTTGCCGGGAATCCCGCAATGATGCAGGGGCGAAGCGAGAAACTGTTATTTTACTTGCTTGGCAGTACCCTAGGGCTGGTTGCTCGCCCTGTCGATGAAGAAGCAACGAGTTGCACGCACGGAACCCGTATCTGCAAGGGCGGCGCCCACAGGCGCGTTCGGTTGAGACCGGTGCCGACGGTAACGGAATTTTGGTAAAAAAGAATTCGTCAGGAGAGCCCTGGCATCGAGCGATGTAGCCGATGCCGAGGCTCCCGATTGCGAAAATTACGGCGAGCGCCCACGAGCGGTCCGCGTTAAGCGGCGTTCTCGGCGACGTCAAAATTGGCGACACACCCGCGCGGCTTTCGAGCGTCCCGGGCTTTGTGCTGCGTCCCAGATGCAGCTTCGCTCAGGGCCGAAAGACGTGCGGCGCACGATGCGAGCCCGCGGCATACGAAGCGCGGCCGCGCAAAACGCGCCCTGTGCGACGCCGTTATTTGATGCCGTGTTCGCATGTGCCCCGGCGGCTCGCGGCCCTTTTCGTCCGCGGCGAGCCCCCTCAAGGCAATTCTCCCCGCCATCTTTCCCGCTCCAGCGTGCTTGTGAAAACACAAGAAAGACGCGGCGCGCCGTCGCGAGCACCGTTTCGGCTTGGAGAAGCCGTCGGCGCTCCGCGGCCAAGCCGCTCTGGAGCCGTTCAATGAAACGCATGCTGTTCAATGCGACGCAGCAGGAAGAACTGCGCGTCGCCATCGTCGATGGGCAAAAGCTCATCGATATCGACATCGAAACCGCCGGGCGCGAGCAGCGCAAAGGCAATATCTACAAAGGGGTCATAACCCGCATCGAGCCCTCGCTCGAAGCCTGCTTCGTCAACTACGGCGAGGACCGCCACGGCTTCCTGCCGTTCAAGGAAGTGGCCCGCCAGTATTTTCGCGACGGGGTCGACATGCGCTCCGCCCGCATCCAGGATGCACTGCGCGAAGGGCAGGAGCTGATCGTTCAGGTCGAAAAGGAAGAGCGCGGCAACAAGGGCGCCGCCCTCACGACGTTCATCTCGCTCGCCGGCCGCTATCTGGTCTTGATGCCGAACAATCCGCGCGGCGGCGGCGTTTCACGCCGCATTGAAGGCGACGACCGTCAGGAACTTCGCGAGACGATGGCGCAGCTGCAATTGCCCGAAGGCATGAGCATCATCGCCCGCACGGCCGGCATCGGCCGCAGCGCCGAAGAGCTGCAGTGGGACCTCAACTACCTCATGCAGCTGTGGCGCGCGATCGAAGCCGCCTCGCAAAGCGGCAACCCCGGTCAGCCGATGCTGATCTATCTCGAATCGAGCCTCGTTATCCGTGCGATTCGCGACTATTTCCAGCCGGATATCGGCGAGATCCTGATCGATACCACCGAAATCCATGATCAGGCACGCGCCTTCATGGATATCGTGATGCCCGACAACGTCGGCAAGGTAAAGCGCTACCACGACGACGTGCCCCTCTTCTCGCGCTTTCAGATCGAGCACCAGATCGAGACGGCCTATTCCCGCACGGTGCCGCTGCCCTCGGGGGGCGCGATCGTCATCGACCATACCGAGGCGCTCGTCGCAGTCGACGTCAACTCGGCGCGCGCAACCAAGGGCGCGGACATCGAGGAAACGGCCACGCGCACGAACCTCGAAGCCGCGGATGAAGTGGCCCGCCAGCTGCGCCTGCGCGATCTGGGCGGCCTCATCGTCATCGATTTCATCGACATGGAGTCGTCGAAGAGCCAGCGCGAAGTCGAGCAGCGCCTGAAGGATGCGCTCAAGCACGACCGCGCCCGAGTGCAGATGGGCAAGATCTCGCGCTTCGGCCTCATGGAGCTTTCACGCCAGCGGCTCCGCCCGGCCCTATCCGAAGGCAGCCACGTCACCTGCCCGCGCTGCAACGGCACGGGTCACATCCGCGATACCGAATCGTCCGCGCTGCAGGTGCTGCGGATCATTCAGGAAGAGGCGATGAAGGAGAACACCGCGGCGATCCACTGCCAGGTGCCCGTCGAAGTCACCGCGTTCCTCCTCAACGAAAAGCGCCAGGAAATCAATAAGATCGAGTCGCGCTTCAAGGTCAACGTCGTTCTCATTCCGAACAAGCATCTCGACACGCCGCATTACAAGCTCGAGCGCCTTCGCCACGACGATGCGCGCCTCGACGAGCCGCGCGCGTCCTGGAAGATGGCCGAGGAAGCAGCCCACGAACTCGAGGCGGAAACGGGCTATAGCAAGCGCGTCGAGGACGTGAAGCCGAAGCAAGAGGCCGCCGTAAAAGGCATCACGCCCGAAAAGCCCGCTCCGAGCGCCCCCGTGCGGCCGCAAGCGGCCCCAGCGGCCGCCTCCGTCACCCCGGCCGCGCCGCGCGCTACCGGCGGCTTTTTCGGCTGGCTGAAGAGCCTCTTCGGCGGACAACCGGCTGCCCCCACGCCGGCAGTGGCACCCGAACCCGCCCAGCCAGGCCGGGCAGCGCGTGAAGGTGCAGCGCGCAGCACCGAGCGCCCCGGCGATCGCAATCGTAATCGGCGCGGCAGCGCAACCCGCGAAGCCGCAACGCGCGGCGACGGCGTCGCCGGCCTGCGCCAGGCCCCGCAGCCGCAACAAGGGCAGCAGCCGTCGCAGCGGCGCGAGGAACAGCAGACGCGCGAAGCACGCAGCGCACGCGAGCCGCGCGAAGGTCGCGAGGGACGCGAAAGCCGGGACCGCACGCAAGAACGTGCCGAAAGGACGGAACGTGCGGAACGGGGGAGCGAACGGACCGAACGCGTAGCGCGGACCGAAGTCGCCGAAGCCGCGCCGCGCGGCGAACGGCAGGAGCGTGGCGAGCGCCGCGAACGTGGCGAGCGCCGCAAGCCGTTGACGGAAATGACCGACGAGACGACGCGCCTCGACGCGCCGTTGGCCGATGAGGCGAGCGTCGCCGAGCGCGCCCCGGCCAACGAGCAGGAAACCCTCGCGCGCGACGGCGAGGAACGCCGCCGCCGCCGCCGCGGCCGTCGTGGCGGTCGGCGCGAACGCGAAGACGAAGTCGTCAATGTCACACACGAGGCAGACCTCGCGGAAGCTGAAGGCGCCGTCGCCGTCGCCACCTCGGCCGCTGATGACAGTCGCACCGCCGCCGAAACCGAACGTACGTCGCCAGTCGCAGATCACGCTCGCGCCCCACGCGAGCACCGCGCCAGCGAGTCCGAGCAGGCGGTTATCGTGTCGCCTGTGCCCACCGAAGCGCCGGTTGCCGAGCAGTTGCCCGAACCACAGGTAACTGTGGCGCCTTCCGCGCGTCCGGCTGCGCCGGCTGACGCCGTTGCAAATGCACCGGTCCAAGCCATCGAACCGGTCCAAGCCACGGAACCTGCTCAATCGAACGAGCCGGTCGCGTCGGCAGAATCGGCTCCCCCGGTTGTCGCAGAAGTCGTGGCCCAACCGGTGGCCGACCACCCTGCCGTTGCCGCACCCGAGCCGCTCCCCGCGGAGAGAACGGCAGTCGCAACGGAGCTTGCGCCGGCGCCAGGAATCGAGCCCGTGTCAGAGAGCGCAGCAGCGGCACAGACTGCCGAAGCAGCGGAGATAACCACCGTGGCTCCGACACCGCGAGCAAGCGCGATGCCGCAAAGCCCGGAGGTCGAAAGCGTCCAATCGCACGTCGAACCGCACGTAGAACCGCACGTAGAACCGCACGTCGAACCGCACGTCGAACCGCAAGCCACCGCCGTCGAAGTTGTCCCGGCCGTGCAGGCGAATGGCCTGTCGAATGGCCTGTCGACGAACAGCGGCCTTTCCGCGGCGGACCTACAGCCGATGCTCGAATCCGCCGGCCTCGTGTGGGTCAACACCAACGCCGACAAGCTGCGTGCGGCCCAGGAAGCCGCGGCACGGGGTGGTGCATCCGTCCAGGTGCCGCGTGAACGCAAGCCGCTGCCGCCGCTCGATACGGCGCCCATGCAGCAAATCGAGACGCGCAAGCCCGAGTAAGGCGTATTCGCCTTCGTCCACGCTCCCGCAGCGTCGAAAAGCCCGCCGATCTGGCGGGCTTTTCGCTCCTGCTCGCTCCTGCTCGCTCCTGCTTACGACTGTCTGCGACACGCCTGCCCAGCGCCGCGCGAAACTTGTGATCGGTCTTTCCCTGTCGGCGCGAGGCGCTTTCCGGCCGGCTGCGGCGCATTCGGCTAAAATGACTGTCTAGTCCTCAATTGAATCGATCATGCCCCGCCGCATCATTCCGCTCGCCGATCTGAGCGCAGTCCCCAATGTCGCCGGCGTTGCGTACGCGCCGCAGGGGATCCTGACCGATACGCTCGCGAGACCCATGCGCGACTTGCGCATCTCGGTGACGGATCGCTGCAACTTCCGCTGCGTCTATTGCATGCCGCGCGCCGTCTTCGATAAAGACTACCCGTTCCTGCCGCACGACGCGCTGCTTACCTTCGAAGAAATCGAGCGCCTCGCCCGGGTATTTGTTGCGCACGGAGTCGAAAAGATCCGGCTTACAGGAGGAGAGCCGCTGCTTCGCAAGAACATCGAGTGGCTCATCGAACGGCTCGCGCGCCTAACAACGCCGCAGGGCCGTGCCCTTGATGTAACGCTGACGACGAACGGCTCGCTCCTCGCCCGCAAAGCGCGAGCGCTCAAAGATGCGGGCTTGACGCGCGTCACCGTCAGTCTCGACGCCCTCGACGACACGCTTTTCAAACGGATGAACGACGCCGATTTCGCGGTGGAGAGCGTGCTAGAGGGTATCGCTGTGGCCCAGGAGGTCGGACTTGCGCCGATCAAGGTCAACATGGTCGTCAAGCGCGGCACGAACGACACCGAAATTGTGGCTATGGCGCGTCACTTCAAGGGCTCGGGCGTCGTTCTGCGCTTCATCGAGTACATGGACGTCGGCACGTCGAACGGCTGGAACATGACTGAAGTGCTCCCTTCGGCCGAGGTCGTCGCCCGTATCGCCGAGGTCTTCCCGCTCGAGCCGCTCGAGCGGCATACCGCGGCGGAAACCGCGCAGCGCTGGGGCTATGCCGACGGCAGCGGCGAGATCGGCGTTATCTCAAGCGTGACGCGTGCGTTTTGCGGCACCTGCACGCGCGCGAGGCTCTCCACTGAGGGCAAGCTCTACCTGTGCCTCTTCGCATCGTCAGGCCACGACCTGCGCACGCTGTTGCGCGGTGGCGCATCCGACGCCGAGATCGCGACGGCCCTCGCCCGCATCTGGCAAGCGCGCGAGGATCGCTACTCGCAACTGCGGGGCAGCGTGAGCCCTGCCGCGGGCGAAGCGGGGACGCGGATCGAAAT
>JAXDQB010000009.1:0-3599 GCA_034668065.1 Paraburkholderia sp. | reverse complement strand
GGCGACACCGGAAGGGGGAATGTTGGCGCGGGCACGCGCGAGATTACAGGCCTTGTCACATCGGCGCGGCTCTTGCGCGAGGAAGGCCGCGCGATCGTCTACGAAATGGTGTTGCGTCCGTGGCTTTGGCTCGCAACGAAGAACCAGGACTGTCGCCTGTTCCAGGACATGAACGTCGCGGAGATTACGGACGCGGTGCTGTCGGCCTACACTTTCCCGGTTGAGAAGCGCCTGTTCGGGCCTTCGCCGCGCGAGCCGTACCCGAAGCGCGATATCCAGCGTCAGCACTGGGAAAGCGACTGGACGTTCCTGCAGCGGCTATGGGAGGAATGGGGCATCTTCTACTGGTTCGAGCATAGCGGCGGCAAACACCGTTTGGTGCTGGCCGATGCAATGGCCTCGCACCGTCCGCATGGCGAGGCGTACGGCACCATTCGCTACGAAGCGCCTAGCGGGCGACGCATCGACGAAGAACACATTCACGCGCTGTCGGTGGAAGTCCGCCTCACGACTGGCCGCGTATCGAGCGTCGATTACGACTACACCAGGCCGCGCGCGGACCTCACGGCGACATATGAAGACCCGCGCGACACCGCGCAGGCGCGACAGGAGTTCTACACATGGGGCGACTATGCGCAGCCGCAGGCCGGTGCAGCGGGCCTCTTGGGCGAGCCCAACCAGCCACGGAGCGAAGCCGACTATCTGGCGAAGGTGCGGATGCAGGCAATGCGTTGCGCAGGCCTGCGGGCGAAAGGTCAAGGCGGTCTGCGCGGGCTGGCGGTTGGGCATACGTTCGCGCTGACCCACTATCCGCAGAAGGCTGCGAATCGCGAGTATGTGGTCGTATCCAGCACGCTCGACATTGAGGACACGGGGGAGGCGAGCGGCACCGGCCAGCGCTACCGCTGCACGACCGACTTCGAAATTCAGCCGACGAACGAAGCGTTCCGGCTGATTCCCACAATTGACAAGCCGCGCGCGAGCGGGCCGGAATCGGCCATCGTAACCGGCCCGTCGGGGCAGGAGATATGGACCGACGCCTACGGGCGAATCAAGGTGCGGTTCATTTGGGACCGGCACGGGAAGACGGACCAGAACTCGAGTTGCTGGGTGCGTGTTGCGTCGCCGTGGCAGGGAGGCCAATTCGGCACAAGCTGGCTGCCCCGCATTGGGCACGAGGTGATTGTCAATTTCATTAACGGTGACCTGGATCGGCCGATCGTCACCCATGGAGGTGTGCCGAACGAGTTCAACAAGCCGGCGTGGGCACTACCCGATAATCAGGCGGTGTCCGGCGTTCGATGCAACGAACTAGGCCACAGCGGCCGGGCCAATCACCTCGCGTTCGACGACACGAAGGGCGAGATTCAGGCGCAACTGTCGAGCGATCATGGTTCGTCGCAGCTGAGTCTCGGCTTTTTGCGGCGCATTCTTGGCAACAAGGGAAGGCAGGACGCGCGCGGCAAGGGCTTTGAGCTTCGTACGGATTTTGTGGGGGCCATGCGGGCCGCGATGGGGCTGCTCATTACCACCGAGGCGCGGACCAATGCTCAGGGGCACGCCAAAGACATGGATGAAACCGTGGCGCGTCTCACGCAGGCACGCGACATCCACGAGAGCATGACGGGCCTCGCGCAGCAGCACGGAGCGCAGCGGAAGAACGCGGACCAGAGCGAGGTCGCGAAGGCGATCAAAGCGCAGAACGATTCAATCCGGGGCGGAACACTGGCGGATGACAACCCGTTCCCCGAGTTCGCTGCGCCGCATCTGACGCTCTCCAGTCCTGCCGGCATCGAGACTACCACGGCGGGCAGCACCCACATCTCAAGCGTGGAAAATTTTGCGTTGACCACCGGGGCAAGCGTGGGCATTGCGGCCGGCAAGTCGTTTTTCGCGAGCATCCGCAATGGCTTTTCTGTGTTCGTTCACAGGCTCGGCATCAATCTGATCGCTGCGTCCGGAAAAGTACGCGTTGAGGCACAAGACGATGCGATCGAACTCGTTGCGCAACGAGTCATCGACATCATCAGCAAGACCGACTCGATCAACCTGACGGCCAAGAAGGAAATCGTGCTCCATGCTGCAGGCTCGCGACTCGTCCTCAACGAGGAGGGCTACATCGTCTACACCGGCGGCAAACACCTCGTGCATGCGGGAGATCACGCGACCGCCGGGCCGCAGTCGAAACCGCTGAAGTTCCCGGTGCATTCGTTTAGCGAGGAGTGCGCGCTCGAACATCGCTATCGAGACGACGAACCGGTACGGAGCGCGAAGTTCGCCATTGCTTACGACGATGGGACGCACTTCAGCGGTTCGCTGGATCACGGCGGGCGAGCGGATCTGAGCAGCGCGCCGCAGGGTTGCGGCCGGATCCGATTCGGAGCCGATGCGCGCAGTTGGCAGAACGAGACCCAAGACGTGAACCCAGGTTACGCGCCATCGTGGACCGAGACCCACTTTTCCGTGTCCGCCAACAAGAACAGCAACGGAGTGTGATGAATTATGAGCACGCTGGTGATCGATAACCCTAATCCGGCCGAGAACAGGATCGGCGCGATTGAGGTGGGCAAACTGATTTGGGAGGGGGCGGCCGGTTCGTTCGCGTGGGTTGGCGGCGCGGTGGCCGCGAGTTCGGTGAGAAGCAGACGACCGGGCAGATCGTCTTTGATGCTGTTCTCAGCATGTTCCCGCTGCTGGGCGAAGGCACGGCAGCGCGCGATGCGATTGCGATCTGCCTGCGCATGAGTGAGGACCGGGAAAAGGCGGAGGATCGCTGGGAATGGATCAAGCTGGTGCTGTGCCTGATTGCTGTGGTGCCGCTTGAAACCGCGCCCAAGACTGTGCCCCAAGGCTACAGCACTCGCGTTCCGGCCACCGCACGCCACACCGTGCCGAACGATGCCAGCGAGCCACGATAAGGAAACCGCAATGTCACGATTCACGTTTGTCGCCGGCAAGAACGAAGAGCTCGCGCGTGACCGCGCCTTCTTCCTGCTGAAGAAGTACACCAGCGCGACGTTGCTGCTGCGGGCCATTGACCTTTACGACGAATTTCTGCGTGACTTCGAGCGAGAGATCAAGAAGCCCGAGCGTATCGAGATCAATCTGCTTGGCAAGCCGATTGATTATGTCGAGGACCTTAAGTACTTTCTCGAATACCTGATGCCGATGGAGTATGCGCGACCGTTGCTGACCAATCCGGCCCGGCGGGCCGAGGCGTTTGGCCTGTTACGGGACGCGCTGGATTTCAGCACGTTTATCTGGGGGCGTCGGTACGAAGAAGTCGGAGCTGGTGACAGCGATTCCCTCTTCTACAAGCTAGGCTATCGCTGGTCCCCAAAAAACTCGACGGGTATCTTCGGGAAAGCGAACCTGTCAGGCACGCTGATGTCGTTGATGTGCGCGACGACCGATAAGGCTTGTCGCGTCTATCTGAGCGACGAGCACGATGCGCGCAGTGTCATGTGCTGGACCTACGAGAGTGTTTTTTTCGACACGCTCCCAACGAACTACATTCCCCCGATTATCTTCCCGCCGCACATCCCGCCATGCCCACCGAAGAACGAAGAAAGCGAAGGCCAGATATGGAGCGGCCAGAC
>JAXDQB010000008.1:0-4253 GCA_034668065.1 Paraburkholderia sp. | reverse complement strand
GCGCACTCGTTGACCGGAACAAGTAGGGACAATCATCGCGAATCATCAGTTGTTTGACCGGATCTGCACGACATCGGGCTCGGACCTCTACCGTGCCCGCCGCTTGACGGACGGGATGCCTGTGCTGGTGAAACTGGCTTCGGAACATGCCGACGGAGCCCAATCCGCTCGTTTAAAGCGCGAATACGGGCTCCTTCAATCGTTGAATGTCGCGGGGGTTGCCAAACCGCTTACCCTGATCGATGAGCGTGGACGCCTCGCGTTGGTTCTGGAGGACTTTGCGGGCGAGTCGCTCGAAGCCGTTTTGGGTGGTGCCTTACGCATGGACCTGGTGGTTTGCCTGCGTATTGCCCGCCACCTGGCGGATGCGTTGGCAACTATCGCCACCACGCAGGTCATCCATCGCGATATCCGGCCCGCCAATTTGCTGGTCGACCTTCAGACCGGCGAGGTTCTGCTGGTGGACTTCAGCCGCGCGACGACCCACAAACACAACACCGTCTCGCCCGAGGATGTTGTCGTTTCCGCGGGCGATTGGGCGTATGTGTCCCCCGAGCAAACGGGCCGCATGAACCGTCCGTTGGATTACCGGACCGATTACTATTCGATGGGCGTGTTGCTCTATCGGATGCTGACTGGCCAGCTGCCGTTCCAGGCGAACGATCCGTTGGAATGGGCACATTGCCATATCGCCCGCCTGCCACGCCCCCCGAGCGAGACTGCACCCGAGGTGCCGCAGCCGTTGTCGGACATCGTGATGAAGCTGCTGTCCAAGCTACCGGAAGACCGCTACCAAAGTGCGTACGGACTACGGGCCGATCTTGATCGGTGTCTCGCCCAATGGCAAGCCTCGGGCCGGATCGAGCCGTTTTCGCTCGGCACGGAGGATATTACGGAGCGCTTTCAAATCGCGCACAAACTCTATGGACGCGAAGAGGAAGCGAATAGGCTCCTCGGCGTCTTCGAACGGATGGTGGAAACCGGCCAAGCGGCACTGGCGACCGTCTCCGGGTATTCGGGCATAGGCAAGTCGGCGCTGGTCGACGCGTTGCGCAAGCCGATTGTCGCGAAGCATGGCTATTTCATCGCCGGTAAGTTCGATCAGTACCAGCGCGATATCCCGTATGCCACACTCACGCAAGCGTTTCGCGAATTGGTGCGGCAACTGCTGGCCGAAAGCGAGGCGCGCATCGCCGGCTGGCGGCAACAGATCCAAGCCGCGGTCGAGGTCAATGGTCAGCTAATCGTCGAGGTGCTGCCCCAGGTCGAGCTGGTCATCGGCCCTCAACCGCCTGTTTCGGCGCTGCCGCCGTCCGAAGCGCAAAATCGCTTTCGCAGGGTGTTTCGGCAATTCGTCATGGCGTTCACGAGCGAGGCACATCCGCTAGTCCTCTTTCTGGACGACCTGCAGTGGATTGACCCGGCGAGCCAGGCGTTGATCGAGCACTTGCTTACCCACCCGGACATGCGCCATTTGCTGCTGATTGGCGCCTATCGCGACAACGAAGTCAGCGCAGGGCATCCGCTGATGACCAGCCTCAAGACGATCCGCGATAGTGGCGCGCCGGTCATGGAGCTACAGCTCGCGCCATTGTCGGTTGTTCATCTGAATCAGCTGACGGCCGACACACTGCATGCGCCCCCCGCTTCCTGCGAGCCACTCACTCACCTCATTGGTGAGCGCACCGAGGGCAACCCGTTCTTCTTTATCCAATTCTTGGATGCACTACATAAGGAACGGGTGCTGCGGCATGACGCGCAACACCGCGCTTGGCATTGGGACCTGGAGCAGATCAAGGCGAAGGATCTTGCCGACAACGTCGTCGACCTGATGGTGGGCAAGCTACGTCAATTGCCACCCTCTGTGCAACAAGCCCTGCAGTTGGCCGCTTGTCTGGGCAACACATTCGACCTGCACATTCTTGCGCTGGTCAGCGGCCAAGACAAGATTGAGCAGCATATTGCGCTTGCGGTTCACGAAAGTTTGATTTTGCGCACCCACGGCAGCGGCAAGTTCCTGCATGACAGGATCCAGCAAGCGGCTTATTCGCTGATCCCGGAGGAGCGCCGCGCCGAGGTCCACTTGCGCATCGCACGCCACATGCTGTCGAGCATGACGACCGACGATTTCGCCGAGCGCGCGTTTGATTTGGCAAACCAATTCAATCGGGGCACCGCGATGCTCGCGGGGCCCGAGGAGCGCAAACGTGCCGCTGAACTCAATCTCGCCGCCGGCATGCGCGCCAAGGCCGCAACGGCTTACGCATCGGCACTGGTCTACTTCACTGCCGGTCACGCACTCGTGGCAGAGGATAGTACGAACCGGCACGATGCGCTGAGCTTCTCACTCGGCTTTCAGCGTGCGGAATGCGAATTCCTGACCGGCGAACTCACGGCGGCGGAAGATCGGCTATCGATGCTTTCACACCGCGCCGCAAACCTCTTAGATAAGGCCGCCGTCGCGTGCCTGAGCATGGCGCTTTATATGAACGCGGGAAGACCCGACCGCGCGGTTGCAGTCAGCCTCGAATATCTCCGTGCCGTTGGCATTACGTGGTCGGCTCACCCGACCAAGGAGGAGATGCAACAAGAGTACCAGCAACTATGGCAACGAATGGGCGGCCGCTCGA
Organism: Paraburkholderia sp.; assembly: GCA_034668065.1. Classification (GTDB taxonomy): domain Bacteria; phylum Pseudomonadota; class Gammaproteobacteria; order Burkholderiales; family Burkholderiaceae; genus Trinickia. The sequence goes on along the minus strand of JAXDQB010000008.1, from coordinate 1,623 downwards.
TCGAGCAGCTTCTCGATTTGCCTCTGATGACCGATGCGGTCTGTCGTGCCACCTTGGATGTGCTGGTAGCCGCTCAGCCCCCCGCCCATGCCACCGACATGAACCTGTATTGTCTCGTCGCCGGTCGCATGGCGAATCTGAGCCTGGAGCACGGGAACAGCGACGGCTCGGGATTCGCCTACGTCATGCTAGGCATGACCCTCGGGCCGCAGTTCGGCGATTACCGGGCCGGGTACCGGTTCGGCAAGGTCGGCTTCGATCTGGTCGACAAGCACAATATGGATCGCTTCAAAGCTCGCGTCTTTGCGAACTTTGGCGCCTTCATCGTCCCTTGGTCGATCCCCATCCGTTCGGGCCGCGTCTCACTGCGGCTCGCCTTTGACACGGCCAACCGAACCGGCGACCTCACGACTGCAGGCTATTGCGGCAACAATCTGGTCACCAATTTCCTCGGTGCCGGAGATCCGCTAGACGATGTACAGCGAGAAGCCGAAAACGGTCTCGAATTTGCCCAGAAAATGCGGTTCGACTTCGTCGCCGACATCATCTCGACGCAATTCGCGCTGATCAAGACACTCCGCGGTCTGACGCCCGATTTCGGGTCCCTCAACGATGCGGCGTTCAACGAAGACCGGTTCGAGCGGCATTTTGAAGCAGATCCGCGCCTGGCGATCACCGCTTGTTGGTATTGGATCCGCAAGTTGCAGGCGCGCTTTTATGCAGGAGACTACGCGTGCGCCATCGCGGCGGCATTGAATGCTGAGCTGTTGCTGTGGACGTCGCCATTCTGTTTCGAGGCGGTCGAATACCACTTCTATAGCGCGCTTGCTCACGCGGCCCGATGCGACAACATGGCCTCTGGCGCACGGCGGGCCGAGCACCTGGACGCCTTGGCCGCGCACCATCGCCAGCTCCAGGAGTGGGCCGAGCATTGCCCGGCGAACTTCGCCGACCGCGCCGCGCTGGTCCGAGCCGAACTCGCCCGCTTTGAGGGCCGCGAGCTCGACGCCGAACGGCTCTACGAGCAGGCCATCCGCGCAGCCCGAGAGCACGGCTTCGTCCAGAACGAGGCGATCGCTTATGAACGCGCATCGGCGTTTTACCGGACGCGAGGATTTGAGACGTTTGCCGACACCTATATGCGAAAGGCGCGTGACTGCTATGCGCGCTGGGGTGCCGACGGCAAGGTAAAGCAGATCGACGAGCGGGCGCCGCAACTGCGCGAAGAGCAGACCGTATCAGCTGCAACTTTGTTCGGCAACGTTGCGCAACTGGATCTGCTCTCGGTCGCCAAGGCCTCACAGGCCATCTCTGGGCAGATCGTGCTCGAGGATCTGATCGACACGCTGATGCGCATCGTGCTCGAAAGTGCCGGGGCTCATACCGCCCAGCTACTGCTCGCCCGCAATGAGAGCCTGGTCTTCGCGGCCGAAGCGAGCGTGAGGGAGCAGACGATTCACGTGCGGAGACTTCTGAATCTGTCACCGTCCGCATCGGCAGCGCCCGAACCGGCGATCCCGACCTCCATCGTGAATTACGTGCGGCGCTGCCAGGAGCGGGTGCTCCTGGCCGATGCAAGGCAATCGAATCCCTTTTCGGCAGACGACTATATGACCCGCCGAC
>JAXDQB010000007.1:0-2786 GCA_034668065.1 Paraburkholderia sp. | reverse complement strand
TGCAGGGCGGCCCCGCTGAGAGGGTAGCGGGGCCGCAGGGGAGCGACGCACGGGCGGCCGTTGCCGTCCCTTTGCATCGCGTAGCGGCGGGGATGGTCGCGGGATGTGCCAGACTATTTAGGGTGATAGTCCTAGTGGTGATCCCGGCGGTCCTTCTTCACATCCTCTTTGGCATCGCCATAGCTCTTGCGCACCTCGCCCGCGCCTTGCTGCACGTTGCCCTTCGCCTGCTGAGCGGGGTCGCCGGTGCCCTTGCCCACGGTTTCGTTTACCTTCCCTTTCACCTTTTCGGCTACACCCTTCACTTGATCCTTGTTCATGCGAACCTCCGATGGATTCACCGCACGTGCGGCAGTTGGTGATGTAGCAACGCGCGTGCCTGGCGTGTTCTTGCCGATAATTGGGATCAGAACGTATTGGAAATGGGTGTCTCGGCGGTACGGGACGCTGCGTTGTCATTTAAAGCCGCATGGGCCGTGCGAACCCGCTCGGGACCAAACAGTGGCGCAAGCGTCGGGCCGAGTGATTTCAGCAGCTGCACGGCCATCGCACTCGTGTAGCTGTAACGAGCCGCATAAGGCTCGTGCGTATAGGCGGTCAATGTGCCGAAAAAGCGGTTGTCGACGACAAAGACGAACGTCGCCGTGCGGTTGACTTTGCGCGATTCGATAAGCCGTCCGCCGCGCGCGTACACTTCGAAACGCTGGTCCCCGGTGCCTGTCTTGCCATAGACAGCGAACGTGCGTCCGTCGCCGAGCGGCAGGCCGCCTGCGAGGCGCGTACCCGTGCCGCCGAGCACGACGTCGCGCAAGAGGCGTTGAACCACGTCTACGATTTCAGGGGCCAGCTTCGGGCCCTGCGTGTCCGGTACGTGGGCGAAGTGTGTCTCGAATGGCGTGCCGGCCGCGGACTCGAGCGAGGCGATGATTTGCGGCGGCAGCTGCCTGCCGTCGTTCGCGACGATGCCGACGAGCTCCGCGAGCGCGTCGGGACGGTCGCCCGAGGCGCCCACGGCCGCGGCGTACGATGGCGTTACCGTTTCGAACGGATAGCCGAGCGAGCGCCAAGCTTGCGTGATACGCGCGTACGCCTGCAATTCGACCATGCGACGAATGCGCCGGTCCTGCTTCCCAAGGCGCCGTGTCTTGAAGAGCCATGCGTAGGAGGTGAAGCGCGCATCTTTGCTCGCGCTTTGCAATTCGCGCTCGGTCGCGTTCGGATGCAGGCGCTGATAGTTCAGCATCCAGAGCTCGATCGGATGGACGCGTGCAATGTAGCCGCGATCGTTGAGGTTGAACTTGTCGATGCCGTATTTCGCATAGAGCGTGGCGAGGTCGTCGTCCGTGAGAGACGCATCGGGCGTGCCCTTCAGCGCGGCGCGCATGCGGGCGTCGAACCAGCCAAGTGGTTCTTCGGGTGCAACGCTGCGCAATGCGGTGGCGAGCTTCGGCGGCGACCGGTGCATGCCCGCGATCAGCGTGTCGAGCGCCGCGTCGGGCGTCTTGCCCTGGTACTTCAGATAGAAGCGATGCAAATAGACGAGACTTTCCTGGTCGACGAATTGCCTGAGATAGGTTCGCCGCCGTGCCGGATCGTCGGTCCAGGTCGATGACGGGCCCGCCGCGTCGACCATCTCGAAGTGGACGATGTCGCGCATGAGCCGCACAAAAACGAGGTTCACCGAATGCTGGATCGCGTCATGGACGGTGAGAATGCGGCCGTTGTCGGATTTGTCGAAGTTCGTGAACGCTTGCGTGCCGCCGCCTGTCGAGAAGAGCTCGCCGGGGCTCGCTGAATACTTTCGCTCGACAGCCGCGTCGAGCATTGCGGGCAGCGACCGGTCGCTCGTATGCGCGAGGTAATCGAGAGCCCAGCGCGTGAGCCCGTCGAGCGGATCGGGTTGCACGCGTTTGAGCTCGTCTGTGGACATCGATGCGTAGCGCGCATGCAGCGTTGAGACAATCTGCAGGTAGGTGACGAGCGTACGCAGCTTGGCCGTCGAGCCCAGATTGAGCCGGGCGCCGCCGTTGATGTCGAACGGCTGGTTCACGCTGTCAGTCTGCACGCGCAACAGGTTCTCGCCGCCGCGGCGCTCGAATAGCGTAAAGCTGAACGCGATTTTCGATGGATCGTCCCCGGGCCGCAGCATTTCAAAGCCGTAGAGCCCAGCGGCCTTGGCGCCATCGACTGTGTTCGCGAGCGCGAGCTGCTCGCTGACGGCCGTCTGCACGCTGTTGTTCAGCGTGGCATGTGCGCTCAGGTCGAGCCGGTCGAGATCGTAGACGCTCGCGACGCCGAGGGTGCCGAGCAGATGTGTCCTGAGTAGCGTGACGGCCTTGCGCGCGACAAAGGACGATGCCAGCGGCGCAGGCGCGGCGCGATGCTGCGCGAGCTGTGCAGCGAGCGCGGCGTCGCGCAACGGGGCGGAGATGGCGCCGTTGGCCGCGAGCGCGCGCAGGTAGCTGTCGGTCAGACGCTCAAGCGCATCGGGGTGGTGTAAGAGGAAGTACGACGGGGCGCGTTGTGCGACGAGCAGCGAGAGCATCTCCTTTAATGCGAGCGCCTGCCCCGTAAGCGTTGCGGGCGACACGTCGCCATTCGGGCCCTGCAGGCTCGCTTGTGTGAGCAGACGATTGACCTCGTCGAAGTCGCGGCCGTACCAGGCGGCGAGTCCGTCCCCGAGACCCTCGATCTCGCCGACGCCCGGCTGCGCCGCGAGCGGCACCGTGTTCAGGTAGTGCACGACGATCGTTCTGCGCGCGGGCATCGTCTCCTCGCCGTCGAGA
>JAXDQB010000006.1:0-4078 GCA_034668065.1 Paraburkholderia sp. | reverse complement strand
AGACCGCTTCTACGTCATGGAGCACGGGCATATCGTAGAGTGCTTTGTCGCGAGCGAGCTCGAAAGGAAGATGCCGGTACTGCACGATCTGCTCGGCGTGTAATGCGGTCATTAACCGCTTGAGGCTTCGTGCTGGCGCGTTTATTTGCGCGCCTGTTGCGATACACGTCGCTTTTTACGTATTAGGTCTTAGTCTTACGTCGCACGTTGGAACAGATAACGCAAACAAGGAGATACCAATGAAGACGAAGTCCCTCGCACGCGTGGCACGCGCGCTCGCGCTGACCGGCGCGGCATTTGCGGCTGCCTTGCCTGCGCACCAGGCTGTGGCCGACGAGAATGCTGTCACGATCGGATTCATTACCGACCTGTCGGGGCTTTATGCGGACATCGACGGAAAGGGCGGCTTGACGGCCATTCAGATGGCGATCGCCGATTTCGGCGGCAAGGTGAACGGCAAGCCGATCCAACTGCTCCGCGCGGATCACCAGAACAAGGCCGACATTGCTGCGACAACAGCGCGCCAGTGGATCGACACCAAAGGCCTCGATCTTTTGATCGGCGGTACGAACTCGGCGACGGCCTTGTCGATGAACAAGGTCATCGGCGAGAAGCACAAGGTTTACGTGAGCATCGGCGCGGGCGCCGATACGCTGACCAACGAGCAATGCACGCCGTACACGGTCCACTACGCCTATGACACGACGGCGCTTGCCAAAGGGACCGGCTCGGCGATCGTGAAGCAGGGGCTCAAGAACTGGTACTTCCTCACGGCCGATTACGCGTTCGGCAAGGCGCTCGAAAAGAATACGACGACCGTGGTCAAAGCGAACGGCGGCCAAGTGCTGGGTGATGTGTTGCATCCGCTTTCCGCGTCGGATTTTTCCTCGTTCCTCCTGCAGGCGCAATCGTCGAAGGCGCAGGTGCTGGGTCTTGCGAACGCGGGCAACGACACGGTGAACGCGATCAAGGCATCGAATGAGTTCGGCATTACGAAAACGATGAAACTCGCCGCGCTGCTGATGTTCATCAACGATGTCCACAGCGTTGGTTTGCCGACGGCGCAAGGCCTCTTGCTCACGGACAGCTGGTATTGGGATCAAAGCGAGGCCTCGCGCAAATGGGCGCAGCGCTATTTCGCCAAGATGGGCAAGATGCCGTCTAGCCTGCAGGCTGCCGACTACTCGGCGACGATGACCTATTTGAATGCGGTCAAGGCCGTGGGCAGCACGGATGCGGATAAGGTGATGGCGCAGCTCAAGAAGCAGAAGATCGATGACTTCTACGCGAAGGGCTACATCCGCGCGGATGGCAGCATGATCCACGACATGTACTTGTACCAGGTGAAGTCACCGGCCGAGTCGAAAAAACCTTGGGATTACTACAAGCTGAAAGCGCCGCCGATTCCGGGCGAAGAAGCGTTCACGACGAAGGCGGAGACACGCTGCTCGCTCTGGAAGTGATGCGGTGAGGGGTAGCTCTGCACGGGAGCGCGGAAAGCGCGAAAGGCACAGCTGGGGTCGACGGCTTCGCACGGGAGCCCAGTAAGCGCTAAAGGGTTGGCTGGGGTTGACGGCTTTGCACGGGAGCCCAGTAAGCGCTAAAGCGCTAACTGGGGTCGACGGCGCATCGTTCTTACTCTGAGGCAGGTTCAATGGATATCTTCGGCATTCCGTTGCCCGCGATGTTGAGTCAGCTTTTACTCGGGCTCGTCAACGGATCGTTCTACGCCATCCTGAGCCTCGGGTTGGCTGTGATCTTCGGCATGCTCAACGTGATCAACTTCGCGCACGGTGCGCTGTTCATGCTAGGAGCCATGCTCGCATGGATGGGCCTCGCTTATCTGGGCCTGCCGTACTGGGCGATGCTCGTGCTGGCCCCACTCGTCGTCGGCGCATTCGGCATGCTGATCGAACGATCGATGCTGCGCTGGCTCTATCAACTCGATCATCTGTACGGGCTCCTGCTGACGTTCGGCCTTACGCTAATGATCGAAGGCATCTTCCGTTCGGTCTACGGCTCGTCCGGGCAGCCGTACGACGTGCCAGACCTGCTCGCAGGCTCGACGAATCTAGGTTTCATGTATTTGCCGAACTATCGCGCCTGGGTCGTCGTCGCCTCGCTCGTAGTCTGCTTTGCCACCTGGTTCGTCATCGAGAAAACGCGCCTTGGCGCTTACCTGCGCGCAGGCACCGAAAACCCGAAGCTCGTCGAGGCGTTCGGCGTCAACGTGCCAGTAATGGTCACGCTCACGTACGGCTTCGGTGTGGCGCTCGCAGCCTTCGCAGGCGTGCTCGCTGCTCCGGTCATCCAGGTCTCGCCGCTTATGGGGCAGTCGATGATCATCACTGTGTTCGCCGTCGTCGTGATCGGGGGCATGGGATCGATCATGGGATCGATCGTAACTGGCCTGCTGCTCGGGGTGATAGAAGGGCTCACGCGCGTGTTCTATCCGCAAGCGTCAGCCACCGTCGTCTTCGTCATCATGGCTATCGTCCTGCTCGTGCGACCGGCAGGTCTTTTCGGCAAGGAACGGTGATGCAGAGAAAAGCGCTTTATGGCCTGCTGCTCCTGGGCCTTCTCGTGGCGCCGTGGTTCGGCGCGTATCCGGTCTTCGTGATGAAGGTGCTTTGCTTCGCGCTTTTCGCGGCGGCGTTCAACCTGCTCATTGGTTACACGGGGCTCCTCTCGTTCGGGCATGCGATGTTTCTTGCGACGGCGGGCTACGTCACCGGCTTTACGATCCAGTCGCTCGGTCTCTCACCGATTCTCGGCGTTCTGGCCGGCGCTGCGGGGGCAACGCTGCTCGGATTCGTCGTCGGCATGTTCGCCATCCGGCGGCAAGGCATCTACTTCGCGATGGTCACGCTCGCCTTCGCGCAGATGGCTTATTTTATTTATCTGCAAGTGCCGTTCACGCACGGCGAGGACGGCTTGCAGGGCGTGCAGCGCGGCACGCTCTTCGGTTTGATGGATTTGTCGTCGGATGTCGCGCTCTATTACTTAGTGCTCGCCGTGATCTCGCTTGCCTTTGTTCTTATCGTGCGCATCGTGCATTCGCCGTTCGGCGAGGTGATGACGGCAATCCGCGAAAACGAGCCGCGCGCCATTTCCCTCGGCTACGATACCGATCGCTTCAAGCTGCTCGCCTTCGTGCTCTCCGCAGGCCTCGCCGGACTCGCGGGTGCGCTGAAGGTTCTCGTGCTCGGTTTTGAGACGCTCGGTGACGCTTACTGGACCATGTCGGGCCTTGTGATTTTGATGACGCTCGTCGGGGGCATGGGCACGCTGTTCGGGCCGCTCCTGGGCGCCGCGCTCATCGTGACGCTTGAAGACCGGCTCGGCGACATCGGTTCGGCAATCGCATCGGCAACGGGCATGACTTGGTTCAGCACGCTGGGCGAATCGACGACGATCGTCATTGGCTTCATTTTCATTGTCTGTGTGCTCGCGTTCAGGCGCGGCATCGTCGGTGAAATCGTGGCGCGCGTGCGAACGTTGCGTGCGTGAATGCGCCATTTCCGTGCGGGCCTGCACCACTAGGGAAAGTGCTAGGTTGCCGCAAGAGGCGGGGGCGTTTAACCTTCACGCAGTTCTGATGCACCGAATTTGCAGGTGGAGAACGAGGAGACATTCGAGGCACTCAGTGCCCGTTCGGAAGCGCTGTTGGAGAGTATCCAACAGCGCTTTTCGTTTTTATCTCCGCTGTTTCTTTTGGACCTCGCTTTAGTCGCCCGTTTTACTCGCCCGTTTCTTCGACGCGTTCAATTCGGGATCGCATCTCTTGTCAACATGCGTGCGCTGCACGAACTTCTGCGCCGTTATGTTCTGGCTCCCCGCCTTGCTGATCCGATCCGTAGGACAACGAAGCAATCCGTGCCTCTGTGGCGCAGCAACGCGCAGTGAATCCGGCGCCGTTCGGTCTTAATCACGGCATCGAAGATTTATTCTCGGATACTCCTCGTAAGACGGACTCCGGTTTGAACCCCCGCCGTTTATATCCACGGGGACAAGTTTTTGGGGGCGTAGGGCGGAGGGCGTAGGGCGTAGGGCGGAGGGCGGAGGGCGGGGTGCGGGG
>JAXDQB010000005.1:0-2531 GCA_034668065.1 Paraburkholderia sp. | reverse complement strand
CCGTCCATGTGGACGCACGGCCCGAGGTTCTGGCTGCCCGCCTCGCCGCTCGAGGGCGCGAGACGCTGGAAGAGGTGCGAGCAAGGCTTGCGCGCCGCATACCGCTCGTCGTCCCGCCGCATGTCGCGGTAACCGCAATCGACAATTCCGGCACACTCGACGACGCCGGTCGCGCACTGATCGAAGTGCTTTTAAACTCGGGCAAATAGGGGCACGCCCCGCCCCACCCCCATTTACATGCGGATGTCGATACATCTAGACGTCCGCATGTAAGGCGGCACAGCGAAATTTTGGCCCAAGTGCGGCACTTTCATAATCGACCCTGAGGCTGCCGACGAGCTCATGCGGCTCTTGCGCCGCCTGGCCACCGAAGACGGCATTGCCGTGGTGGTCGTGCTGCATCAGACAGAGCTCGCGACACGCTACGCCGATCGGCTGGTGGGTCTGCGTCGCGGGCGGGGTGATCTGCGGTGTGCGGCGCAGTTTGCGCTCGCGTGGGTGCTGAACAGCCGCTACATCACCTCGACGATCGGGGGACCGCGCACCGAAGCGCAATGGGACGACTATCTGCCGGCGCTCGACTATCGATTGACCGCAGAAGACGAAGCCTTCGTCGATGCGCTCGTTGTAACTGGCCACCCCTCGACGCCCGGCTTCAACGACCCTAAACATCCGTTCTTCGGAAGGCTTCCCCGTTTTGGTGCGAAAGGCTGAAAACGCTGACGAGCAACAACCGCGGCGCGCTGCACATTTGCGCCCATCGTGGTAGCTTCGCGGTTTTGTAACGAGTGGATAATCGGATGGAATACCGCAAACTTGGGCGTTCGGAAGTGCTCGTCAGCGTGATCGGCCTGGGCACGATGACCTGGGGCGAGCAAAACAGCGAAAGCGAAGCTCATGCGCAGATCGACTATGCGCTCGATCACGGCGTGAACTTTATCGATGCTGCGGAAATGTACCCGGTGCCTCCACGGCCCGAAACGCAAGGCTTGACCGAGCGTTATATCGGGACGTGGCTTGCCCGGAACCCGCAGGCCCGCGAGAAGATCGTGCTCGCCACGAAGATCGCCGGGCCGGCGCGACAGCCGCACAATCCCCGCCACATCCGCGGCGAGGCAAATCAGTTCGACCGCAAGAACCTGACCGAAGCGCTGCAAAGCAGCCTCGATCGGTTGCAGACCGACTATGTCGATCTCTACCAGCTGCACTGGCCCGATCGCAGCACGATGACGTTCGGCCGCCCGGCCTACCCGTGGATCGACGATGCCTACACGGTGCCGATCGAAGAAACGCTCGCCGTGCTGGCGGAATTCGTCAAGGCCGGCAAGATTCGTCATATTGGTGTTTCGAACGAAACGCCGTGGGGCGTCGCGCAATTCCTGCAGGCAGCCGAGCGTGTCGGCCTGCCGCGCATCGTCAGCATCCAAAACCCTTATAGCCTGCTCAATCGTACGTTCGAAGTCGGCTTGTCCGAGTTCAGCCATCGCGACGACATTGGCCTGCTCGCCTATTCGCCGCTTGGATTCGGCTGGCTCTCGGGCAAGTACGAAGGCGGCGCACGTCCCGCCGGCGCGCGCATCACGCTGTTTGAGCGCTTTCAGCGTTACAGCAAGCCTGAGGCGATCAAAGCGACGAGCGCGTACGTCGCGCTGGCAAAGCGATACGGCATGTCCCCCGCACAGTTCGCGCTAGCTTTCGTCAATAGCCGTCCGTTTGTGACGAGCGACATCATCGGCGCGACCTCGCTCGAGCAACTGCGCGAAAACATCGCGAGCATCGACGTCAAGCTGCCGCCCGAGGCACTGGCCGACATCGACGCACTGCACGAAGCGCAACCCAATCCGGCTCCCTAAGAGAGAGAGCCGCGGCCGCAAACCGGCCGCACTTTGCCCGCGGGCGGCGTGCTCAGCGCCGCACCCGCGGGAAAAGCGATCGAGCGGAAGCCGGGCTGATCTGCAGCGCGACCGAGGCGCACGCGAAAGCGAGTCCGACGCCGCACACCCCCGCCCAATGCCACACGCTCCACGCATAGTTGCCGAGCGTGGAGCCGAGCGCCCCGCCCGCAAAGCGGATCGTCACATACAGGGTGTTGGCACGGCTCATCGCATTGCTGCGAACCGCCAGGTTGCGCGCCAAATTCGAAACGTGTGCGCTTTGCAAGCCCAGGTCGAGCAGGATCACCCCCAACACCAATCCACCGATGCTCGCCCCCTTCCAGGCAAGCAGCGCATACGATGCAACGAACACGATGCTGGCGGCCAGGATGACACGACGCGGATCGCGCGCATCGGTCAGCTTTCCGGCGGCATAGGAAGCGCTCGCGCCGGCAACGCCTGCGAGCCCGAACAAACCGGCCGTCTGGCTGCCGTAGTGGGCGTCGAGGCTATGCAGATGGAACGCGAGCGTCGTCCAAAACGCGCTGAATGCGGCAAATTGCAACGCGGCGATCGAAGATGTCCGCCGCACGACAGGCTCCTCGCGCAGCAATGCAAGCAACGAACGCATCAACGCGCCATAGCTGCCTGAGAAGG
>JAXDQB010000004.1:0-11816 GCA_034668065.1 Paraburkholderia sp. | reverse complement strand
GATGCCGGGCCTTGAAAATCTCGCGCTAATCCCCGGGACGGTCGGCGCCGCACCCATCCAGAACATTGGTGCGTATGGGCTCGAGATGGTCGAGCGTTTCGCTTCATTGCGCGCGATCGAGCTTGCGACGGGTGAAGCCGTTGACTTTGACGCCGTCGGCTGCCGCTTTGGCTATCGCGACAGCTTTTTCAAGCGTGACGGCCGCGAGCGGTTTGCGATCACGTCGGTAACCTTTCGGCTGCCCAAGGCGTGGACGCCGCGCGCCGATTATGCCGACGTCGAGCGCGAGCTCGATGCGTGCGGCGCGGCGGCGACGCCACAAGCGATCTTCGACGCAGTCGTTGCGGTTCGACGGGCAAAGCTGCCCGATCCGGTCGCGCTTGGCAATGCGGGCAGTTTTTTCAAGAACCCTGTCGTCGATGCGGCGACGTACGAGGCATTGCTGGCCAAGGAGCCGCGGATCGTCGCCTATTCGCAACCCGACGGGCACATCAAGCTCGCGGCCGGCTGGCTCATTGATCGATGTGGCTGGAAAGGGCAGGCGATTGGGGCCGCTGCCGTTCACGAACGGCAGGCGCTCGTGCTCGTCAACCGGGGCGCAGCGACGGGCGCAGACGTGCTGGCGCTCGCGCGGGCGATCCAGGGTGACGTGAAACAACGCTTTGGTGTCGAGCTGGAGCCGGAACCGTTGGTAGTCTGAGTGGGTCGTCCGCCTCGTACGGTGAGATCGTTGCTTAAAATCGTGGCAAGAAATAAAAAGGCCCCGCCGATTCGACGGGGCCATTCGAGAAGGCCGTTGCAGGGGCAGGGCGCTGATGCGCGCAGCTAGCGCACTCGATACGTCCTTGCTTGCTCAGCGCCGCCCGGTGGGGTGCGGCGCTGCATAGCGCTCATCCTCGATCAACCGAATTGATCAACCGGATCGATCAACCGGATCGATCAACTGGATCAATCAACTGGATCAATCAACCGGATCGATCAACCGCGTCGATCAGCCGCATCGATCAACCGCGTCGATCAACCGCGTCGATCAACCGCATCGATCAACCGGATCGATCAACCGCGTCGATCAACCGGATCGGTCAACCGCGTCGATCAACCGCGTCGATCAACCGCGCTGGCGCCGGGCGTTGGCCGCGATGCGCATGCGCAGCGCGTTGAGCTTGATGAAGCCGCCGGCGTCGGCCTGGTTGTACGCGCCGCCGTCGTCATCGAAGGTGGCGATCGTCTTGTCGAAGAGGGTGTCCTTCGAATCCCGGGCGATAACCGACGCAGAGCCTTTGTAGAGCTTCACGCGCACCCAGCCGTTGACGCTTTCCTGCGTATGGTCGATCAGCACCTGCAGGGCGCGGCGCTCCGGGCTCCACCAGTAGCCGTTGTAGATTAGCGCCGCATAGCGGGCGAGCAGGTCGTCCTTCAAATGCGCGACTTCGCGATCGAGCGTAATCGACTCGATGCCGCGGTGCGCCTTGAGCATGATCGTGCCTCCCGGCGTTTCGTAGCAACCGCGCGACTTCATGCCGACGTAGCGGTTTTCGACGAGATCGAGCCGGCCAATGCCGTGCTTGCCGCCAAGGCGGTTCAGCTCGGTGAGCATCTCGGCGGGCGTCAGGCGCTTGCCGTTGATCGCGACCGGATCGCCGCGCTCGTACTCGATGTCCACGTACTCGGGCGCATCCGGCGCGTCTTCGGGCGCCACGGTCCAGCGCCACATGTCGGGCTCGGCTTCGGCGCGCGGGTCTTCGAGATGCCGACCTTCGAACGAGATATGCAGCAGATTGGCGTCCATCGAGTAGGGCGCGCCGCCTTGCTTGTGCTTCATATCGATCGGAATGCCGGCTTTTTCCGCATACGCGAGCAGCTTCTCGCGCGAGAGCAAGTCCCACTCGCGCCACGGGGCGATGACCTTGATACCCGGCTCAAGCGCGTAATAGCCGAGCTCGAAGCGGACCTGATCGTTGCCCTTGCCGGTGGCGCCATGCGAAACAGCCTGGGCACCGGTTTGCCGGGCGATTTCGATCTGGCGCTTTGCGATCAGCGGGCGTGCGATCGATGTGCCGAGCAGATACTCGCCTTCATAGATGGCGTTCGCGCGGAACATCGGGAACACGAAGTCGCGCACGAATTCTTCGCGCAGGTCGTCGATATAGATGTTGTCCGGCTTGATTCCGAGCTGCAGCGCCTTCTTGCGCGCCGGCTCCAGTTCTTCGCCCTGACCGATATCGGCCGTGAAGGTGACGACTTCGGCCGAGTAGTTGTCCTGCAACCATTTCAGGATGACGGAGGTATCGAGGCCGCCCGAATAGGCGAGCACGACTTTGTTGATATCGCTCATGATGAACTCGTGGCTTGGTGCGTGACTTAAGACAAAAGACAGCATCGCGCTTGCAGCGGACAGGCGCGGGGAATTCGTTATACGGCGGCGCGCCGGCAAGCCGGCCGCCGAGGGTCAGTGATTCAGCTTGCCGAGCAGGAGAAATTCCATCAGCGCCTTTTGCACGTGCAGGCGGTTCTCGGCTTCGTCCCAGACCACGCTTTGCGGGCCATCGATGACGTCGGCGCTCACTTCCTCGCCGCGATGCGCGGGCAGACAGTGCATGAAGAGCGCATCGGCTTTCGCCCGGCTCATCATTTCGGCATCGACGCACCAATCGGCGAACGCGGCCTTGCGCGCCTCGTTCTCGGCCTCGAAGCCCATGCTGGTCCAGACGTCTGTCGTGACGAGATCGGCGCCGCGGCATGCATCGCGCGGATCGTCGAACTCCTTGAAAAACGGCGTGCTTTCGGGGGAGACAAGGGCTTGATCAAGCTTGTAGCCGGCCGGCGTCGAGACGCGCAACTCGAAGCCGAGGATTTGTGCGGCTTCGATCCACGTATAGAGCATGTTGTTGGCATCGCCCACCCACGTCACCGTCTTGCCCGCGATCGGGCCGCGATGCTCGTAGAACGTGAAGATGTCGGCCAGCACCTGGCACGGGTGATATTCGTTCGTCAGGCCGTTGATGACGGGCACGCGCGAGTTTTCGGCGAAGCGTCGGAGGATGTCCTGCCCGAACGTGCGGATCATGATGATGTCGACCATCCGCGAGATGACCTGCGCCGCATCTTCGATCGGCTCGCCGCGGCCCAGTTGGGTATCGCGGGTGCTCATGAAGACGGCGTGACCGCCGAGCTGGAAAATGCCCGCTTCGAACGACAGACGCGTGCGCGTCGAGTGCTTTTCAAAGATCATCGCGAGCGTACGGTCGTGCAGCGGATGGTACGTCTCGTAGTTCTTGAACTTGCGTTTCAAAATACGCGCACGCTCGAAAACGTACTCGTACTCTTCCAGCGAGAAGTCTTTGAACTGCAGGTAGTGGCGAATTTTTTTGTCAGGCATGAAACAAATACGGCGGACTGACCGGGCTCAAAAGCCGGACGGCGCCGCCGTCATGTGTGATAACCCCGTGCAGCATAAAGGATTTTCCCTCGTTTGACGAGCCAGTACCGAAAGCCTGGCGCGGTAGACGTAGACGGTTTGGTGCAGTGAGGCAAAAACCGAGTGGTATAATCCCTACGTCATTTTCAGCCCGGCCGGTCAGCTTTGGGCGCGTCACATGGGTTTTCGTACATGGCTGAAGCACCCTTTACCGAATACTTCATTCAGGGCGTCACCAAGGACGGAAGGAAATTTCGGCCGAGCGATTGGGCGGAACGTCTGGCGGGGGTGATGTCGTGCTATGGCCCCGGCGCGCAAGGCCCGAATGCCTATCTGCAGTACTCGCGCTACGTGCGCCCCGTCCTGCTGGGCGATCTCAAATGCGTGATCGTCGATTCCCGCTTGCGCGAAACCGAACCGATGGCGTTCGATTTCGTCATGAACTTCGCGAAGGATAACGAACTTGTCGTCACCGAGGCTTGCGAATTGCCGGAACGCGAACACAATAGCGTGGCGTGGCGTAGCGCAGCAAAGGGGTGAGTGACAGGGCGGCGGGCTGTCCTCCTGCGGGAGGGGGGCGGCACGAGCCGTCGATCAATGTGTGAGATCGATGCGTGAGGCCTCGAATGGAATCGAAAAAAGCCCGCGGAAGCGGGCTTTTTCGTGACGACGCCTGATTTTTCGCAAGCTGTGGTGGCGCGCGGCGCGTGGCGCGTGGCCCTGACTGCGTCCGCAGACGGGCGGGTACTCACACTGCCGAAGCGCTCGCGGGCTTACTGCGCAGCGGCGGCCGGCTGTTGCAGGCCCTTGATGGCGGCTGCGAGGCGGCTCTTATGGCGAGCGGCCTTGTTCTTATGGACGATCTTCTTGTCGGCGATGATATCGAGCGTCTTGGCCGACAGGCGGAAAACTTCGGCGGCCTTCGCTTGATCGCCGGCTTCGATCGCCTTGCGGACGGCCTTGACCGCCGTGCGGTACTTCGAGCGCAGGGCCGAGTTGTGCGAGTTCGCGTGGGCGGCTTGGCGGGCGCGCTTGCGTGCTTGTTTTGAGTTAGCCATGTGTGTTCCTTGTCCTGTACTGTTCCCGGTGCCCGACGACGGTCCGTTCGAGCGCCGTTTTCGATCGAAACCTCCGGGAACGATTGCCCGGTGGCGCAAAAACATCGGCGAAGCGCGCTTTAATGCGCTTTTTAATGCGTATCTTCGATGCGTATTCGCGCGGCTCCCCCCCGGATTCATCCCCGTGGGCTCATCATGCCGGCCGCTTGTATTCCGCCGCGAACACAGTGCTCGAAGGCACCGCACGCCGCAGCCCAGCCCCATACCGGAAAAATTCGCGGCAAATTTCGCAGAAAAATTCACGAACATGCACGGCGAAAAGCGCCGAGGGCGAGCTTCGAAACAGCGGAGTATAGCAACAAAATCAGGTAGATGGCAAATTGCACGCCGGCAAATTGTATGAGCACTGGGCCGGGCGGCGACGACGGGCGCCCGTATAATAGGCGCCCCATGAATCTTTTCCGAGCCCTGCTGACGGTCAGCGGCTTCACGCTGCTCTCGCGCGTGACCGGCCTGGTCCGCGAAACACTGATCGCTCGCGCCTTCGGCGCAAGCCAGTACACAGACGCCTTTTACGTCGCTTTCCGTATTCCGAACCTGCTGCGCCGCCTTTCGGCCGAGGGCGCGTTTTCGCAGGCTTTCGTGCCGATCCTCGCCGAGTTCAAGAGCAAAGAGGGGCACGATGCGACGAAAGCGCTCGTCGATGCGATGTCGACTGTTCTCGCCTGGGCGCTCGCGGCCCTTTCGCTCGTCGGCATCGCCGCCGCTTCGGGGGTTGTGTTCGCGGTGGCATCGGGCCTGAAGGGCGAGGGCCAGGCGTTCGCGCTCGCTGTGACGATGACGCGGATCATGTTTCCGTACATCGTTTTCATCTCGCTGACCACCCTCGCCGCGGGCGTGTTGAACACCTATCGCAGCTTCTCGCTGCCGGCCTTCGCTCCGGTGCTGCTCAACGTTGCGTTCATCGTGGCGGCCGCGTTCGTCGCGCCTCACCTCAAGGTGCCGGTCTTCGCGCTCGCGTGGGCCGTAATCGTCGGCGGCGTGCTGCAGTTTGCGGTGCAATGGCCGGGGCTGCGCAAGATCGATATGGCGCCGCGCATCGGTATCAATCCGCTCGCCGCGCTTGCGCATCGCGGCGTCAAGCGCGTGCTCGTCAAGATGGTGCCTGCGACGTTCGCCGTTTCTGTCGCGCAGCTCAGCCTCATCATCAACACGAACATCGCGTCGCGGCTCGGGCCGGGGGCTGTGTCCTGGATCAACTACGCCGATCGCCTCATGGAGTTCCCGACAGCGCTGCTCGGCGTCGCGCTCGGGACCATTTTGTTGCCGAGTCTCTCGAAGGCGCATGTCGATGCGGATTCGCACGAGTACTCGGCGTTGCTCGATTGGGGGCTGCGCGTGACGTTCCTGCTCGCAGCGCCCAGCGCGGTCGCGCTCTTTTTCTTTGCCGTGCCGCTTACCGCAACGCTTTTCAACTACGGTCGCTTCGACGGCCACTCGGTCGTGATGGTTGCACGGGCGCTTGCCGCTTACGGCGTCGGGCTGGTCGGCCTCATCCTCATCAAAATTCTCGCGCCCGGCTTTTATGCGAAGCAAGATATCAAGACGCCCGTGAAA
Source organism: Paraburkholderia sp. (assembly GCA_034668065.1). Classification (GTDB taxonomy): domain Bacteria; phylum Pseudomonadota; class Gammaproteobacteria; order Burkholderiales; family Burkholderiaceae; genus Trinickia. Next base: position 5,723 of record JAXDQB010000004.1, on the reverse strand, counting down.
ATCGGCGTCGGAGTGCTCGTCGCCACCCAGGTCAGCAACCTTGCGTTCGTGCCCATCTTTGCGCACGCGGGCCTCACGTTGAGTGTCGGGCTCGGCGCTTGCGTGAATGCCGCGTTGTTATACGCCGGCTTGCGCCGGCGCGGCATTTTTACCCCGGCAGGTGGCTGGGCGCTTTTCCTGACGCAGCTTGCGGGCGCCTCGTTGGTTCTGGCCGGCGCCATGCACTGGTGCGCGGTGAACTTCGACTGGATCGGGTTGCATGCGCGACCGTTTTCGCGCATCGCGCTGCTCGCGGCCTGCATCGTTGTGTTCGCCGCACTATATTTCAGTATGCTTTGGCTGATGGGCTTCAAATACGCGTACTTCAGAAGGCGCGCCAAGTGACGGTCATGACATCGCTTCTTGATTACTTTGCGACCCTCGTTGCCGACGACGAAAGTTTGCCGGTCACGGAAGCCGCGCTCTCGCTCGCGCAAGATGCGTATCCCGACGTCGATCTGCAGGGTACGCTCGCCGAGCTCGACGAACTGGCGTTGCGGCTCAAGCGTCGCTTGCCTGAGAACGCGGGCCTCACGGACCGGATCGGCGTACTCAATCGTTTCTTTTTTCGCGAGCTCGGGTTCGCCGGCAACCTCAACGACTACTACGACCCCGACAATAGCCATCTCAACGTCGTCCTGAAGCGCCGGCGCGGCATTCCGATTTCGCTTGCGGTCCTTTATATGGAGCTGGGCGAACAGATCGACGTGCCGGTGCGTGGCGTCTCGTTTCCGGGGCAATTTTTGTTGCGCGTGACGTTGCCCGAGGGCGACGTGATGCTCGATCCGACGACGGGGCAATCGCTCTCCGAGGCGAAGATGGTCGATATGCTCGAGCCGTACTTGTCGCACACAGGTGGAGATTCGGTCGCCAGCGCATTGCGGATGCTGCTGCAGCCGGCAACGGGGCGCGAGATCATCGCGCGGATGCTGCGCAATTTAAAGGCAATCTATTTGCAGACCGAACGCTGGCAGCGCTTGTTGGCTGTACAGCAGCGTCTCGTGATTCTGCTCCCGGAGGATGTCGAAGAAATACGCGATCGCGGCTTTGCGCATGCGCGGCTCAACTATGTGCGGCCCGCGCTGGATGATCTGGGACGCTATCTGGGCGAGCGCCCTGATGCGGACGACGCGACCACTGTCGAATTGCTGCTGCAGGAACTGCGGCACCGCATGGATCAGGGCGAAGACTGACGCATCGGCTTTGCCCGCCTTCGGTGCCAAAGCGGCAGGTGGTCGAAACAATTGATGGGCCTAAGCGACCGCGCCCTTGGGAAGGGCGCTTGCCGCGAGCGTCGCGTTCGCCCGAATGCGGACCGCCCGCTAGCTCATTTCGGCTGCATGCGAATCGCACCGTCGAGCCGAATCACTTCGCCGTTGAGCATCGGATTGTCGAAGATCTGCTTGACGAGCATTGCATACTCGTCCGGCTTGCCGAGCCGAGGCGGGAACGGCACCATCGCGCCGAGCGCATCCTGCACCTCCTTCGGCATGCCCAGCAGCATCGGCGTCTCAAAAATGCCGGGGGCGATCGTCATCACGCGAATGCCGTTGCGGGATAAGTCGCGCGCAATCGGCAGCGTCATGCCGGCGACACCGCTTTTCGATGCAGCATAGGCGGCTTGGCCGATCTGTCCGTCGAAGGCCGCGACCGAAGCCGTGAGGACGACCACACCGCGCTCGCCGTTCGCATTAGGCTTGTTCTTCGCCATCGCAACCGCGGCGAGTCGCAACACGTTGAAGGTGCCGATCAGATTGATTTCGATCGTGCGGCGGAACGAATCGAGCGGATGCGGGCCATCCTTGCCGAGTGTCTTCATTGCCGGCGCGACGCCCGCGCAGTTCACGAGGCCAACGAGCGAGCCGAGCCCCGTCGCCGCGGCGACCGCCCGCGTTGCGTCTTCCTCACGGCTCACGTCGCATTTGACGAAGACCCCACCCAGTTCGCTCGCGAGCGCGTTGCCCGCCGCTTCGTTCAAGTCCGCGAGCGCGACCTTGCCGCCATGCTCGGCGATGAGGCGCGCCGTTGCGGCGCCGAGGCCCGATGCGCCGCCCGTGATCAGGAATGCATTGCCGCGAATCTCCATGCTCAAGCTCCTTTCGTCGTTCGAGGATTGTGCCCGCGATGTCCTTGCGGCTCGTGACCACATGGTGAGTGGGCCCGTCGATTGTAGTCGCTCGCGAGCGGACACAAAAAACCCGCCGGCGAGGGCGGGTCATGTCGACAATATGCGTCAGGCGCTGTGCGAAGCGTTGCGCAATGACCGCGACAGCAATGCAGTGTCGTCTTCGGATCGCTTTACTTGAGCGCGTCGCAAACACGCTGACGAATTTCCTCAACCAAGCCCAGCCCGGAAATTCGACGGTACTCAGGGGCAGCAAGGCCGTTTTCCGCGCCGCGCTCAGCCCATTGCTGGTAGTAATCGATGAGCGGCCGAGTTTGCGCGCAATAGACCTCAAGGCGCTTCTTGACGGTCTCTTCCTTGTCGTCATCACGCTGGACGAGCGGCTCGCCCGTGACGTCGTCCTTGCCCTCGACCTTCGGCGGGTTGAACTTCACATGGTAGGTGCGTCCTGAGGCCGCGTGCATGCGGCGGCCGCTCATGCGGACGACGATTTCGTCGAACGGCACGTCGATCTCGAGCACATAGTCGATCGCGACGCCGGCCTGCTTCATCGCTTCCGCCTGCGGCAGCGTGCGAGGGAATCCGTCGAAGAGATAGCCGTTTGCGCAGTCGGGCTCATGCAGGCGCTCCTTGACCAGATTGATGATGAGCGCGTCCGGCACGAGCTCGCCAGCATCCATAAAGCGCTTGGCCTCGACACCAAGCGGGGTGCCGGCCTTCACGGCGGCGCGCAACATGTCGCCGGTGGAAATCTGCGGAATCCCGAATTTTTCCTTAATGAAGTTCGCTTGAGTGCCCTTTCCGGCGCCGGGGGCACCCAATAGGATTAATCGCATGGTGTTATCTCCGATTCGTATGTGAATGCTGCCGCGGCGCGAAAGTCGAAACACGCCGGTTGGCGTCCGTGGCCGCGCAAATGGCGGCAGCCGCCTGCCGGGGCATCGCGTGGCGCGACGCACGGCGAAGGCGGGCGGCAGGGCGGACGGGCAGGGACCAGAAAGCCGAATGTTGCGAATGCTCGTGCAATCGGGCCTGATTATGCCACGCCTTGTTACGACTCAGACCGGAAAAGCGAGCGGACGCGCTCGAGATCGGCGGGCGTATCGACGCCCGGCGCGGGTGCTTCCTGAGTGATGAGCACGGCGATGCGCTCCCCATGCCACATCGCACGCAACTGCTCGAGCATTTCCGCCTGCTCGATGGGCGCTTGCGCAAGCTCCGGATAGGTGCGCAGGAAACGCGCGCGGTAGGCGTACAGGCCGACGTGACGGTAGACCGTATCGGCTGGTGCAGCGGGCATCGTGGTGAGGCTAAATGCCGCGGGAGAGCAATGCGGCTGGTAGGCATCGCGCAGCCATGGAATCGGCGCGCGAGAGAAGTAAAGCGCGCGTCCGCGTGCGTCAAGCACGACCTTCACCACGTTCGGACTGAATACGTCGGCGGCGTCTTTGATCGGGTGCGCCGCGGTCGCGATGGCGCAGTCCGGGTGCGCCGCCAAATGCGAGGCGACCGCGCGCACGAGGGCCGGGTCGATCAGCGGCTCGTCGCCCTGCACATTCACGACGATCGTGTCATCGCTCCAGTTCAGCCGTGCGGCCACTTCAGCGAGCCTATCGGTGCCCGACGGATGATCGGCACGCGTTAGCACCGCATCTACGCCATGCGCTCGCGCCGCGGCAAGCACGCGCTCCGCGTCCGAAGCAATGAGCACCTGCTTGGCGCCCGACGCGCGCGCGCGCTCGGCCACCCGCACGACCATCGGTTTGCCCTCTATGTCGGCAAGCGGTTTTTCGGGTAGGCGCGTGGAGGCAAGGCGCGCGGGAACGACCGCAACGAAAGGCGGTGAGTCAGCGATCGAAGAAGATTCGGTCATGGAAGGAAAAGGGAAATCGCCCGATCTTATGCAAACGGCGGCGACCAACTGGCTTTGCGCCGCGTTATGCTGCAGCCGTGGGGCCGGGCGGTTCGACGGGCGTGCCTTCGACAGTCTGCCTCGCTTCATCGACGAGCATCACCGGGATGCCGTCGCGAATCGGGTACGCAAGTTTGTCGACTTGGCAGATGAGTTCCTGCTTTGCCCGGTCGTAACGGAGTGGGCCCTTACAGATAGGGCACACGAGAATTTCAAGCAAGCGAGCGTCCACGGAGTTTCTCCACAACGAGAGCAATGAGGCGGCCAGGCAGTGCCGCTTCGACAGGAACGACCCAGATCCGCGCGTCGCGCCGATCCGACAATTTTACTGCATCCTTTTCCGTGATCAGGATCACATCGGCGTTCGCTTCGCTGAACGGATCGCCGCTAAACGTGTAGTGGTCCGGCAGTGCGCAGGTGGCAGGCGCGAGGCCCGCTGCGCGCAGCGTCGCGAAAAAACGCTCGGGCGCGCCGATGCCGGCCGCAGCGAGCACGCGGTTGCCGGCGAACTGGGCGAGCGGGCGGCGCAGGCTCGGGTCCGCGAGATGCCAGGCGTCGCCGGGCGACAGCGTCAGCGCGAACGTGTCGGGCCACGGCGGCAACTCGCGGTTAAACGGGTTGTTCACGAGCGTTGCGTCGCGTCGACGCGAGAGCGGCTCGCGCAAGGGGCCGGCCGGCAGCAAAAAGCCGTTGCCGGCCAGGCGATGATCGAAGACGACCAGTTCGACGTCGCGCGCGAGCCGATAGTGTTGGAGACCGTCATCGCTGACGATGACGTCGACGTCGCGATGCGCGGCCGTCAGCGCCCGAACTGCCGCCACGCGGTCGGGGCAGACCCAGACGGGCGCCCCGGTGCGCCGGGCGATCAGCAGCGGCTCGTCGCCCGCCTCGGCGGCACTGGAGGCGGCCGTGACGGCGCGTGGCGCCGCGAGCTTGGCGCCGTAGCCGCGCGAGACCACGCCGGGCGTGAAGCCCGCCGCACGCAGCGCGTCGACCATCGCGATGACGGTCGGCGTCTTGCCCGTTCCGCCCACCGTGACGTTGCCGATGATGACGACCGGCACGCTCCCTCGCACGCTTTCGCGCCAACCCAGGGCGAAGCTCGTGCGGCGCAGCCCGGCCAGCGCGCCAAACACCCAGGAAAGCGGCCAAAGAACCCAGGCAAGTGCTCCGCGGCGCTGCCATTCGCGCCCGACATAGGCTTCGATGCGCGTTTTGATTCGATCGGCGAGGCGGTGCGGCAGCGCGGACATCGTCGGAGTTCGGTCCTGAGAGCAATGGGGAACCCGGCACTCTAGCGTGGACCGCCCGCCGAGGGCAAGCGACCGTATCTTCGGTTATCGCCGGATTGGGCGAGCGAGCCGTCGACGGCGATTCGCATCAGCCTGTGGATAACTCTGTGAAGAACTGGCGCCCTGAACGACGCAAAGGCCCATAAGTCAAGCCTCTTATCGCCGCGGTTCATGTCATACGAAACAAAAAACATTTAAAAATCAACGACGTATGACGATAGTTCGCGGCTTTGCGTGGCATGTTAAGTCGCCATTGGGGAGCGCCGGCAATGTGGGAAACCTTGCGTCGGACGACTCCGAAGCACTGGACGGCAAGCAGCGGGCGGTCTATCGTCTGTCCGGCAGAAAAAATTGG
>JAXDQB010000003.1:0-5440 GCA_034668065.1 Paraburkholderia sp. | reverse complement strand
ACGCACCGAGACGAGCACGCGATCGTCGCGCGCTTCTGCCGCAACGCGCTTGGACGAGGCCATTTTCGCGAGGAAGTCGAGACTGACGGACGAATGCGGATCCAGCGCCGCCACGCCGCCGACGGCGCTCAGGCCGCTTGCGCCGCTGCCGTCGAACGCGCCGTCGAACGCGCCGTCATAGCGCGTGTTGTCCACGTCTGGCGGGGCCGACGCGACCAAATCGTCTCCGGCGGCAGCGTTTTCCGGCGCAAAGGGTGGTAGCGGATGGCCGCTCAGAAGACGCGCCGGCCCGGCCTGAACCGCCGCCAGCAACACAGGCATCAGTTTGGCCGCGAACGTCCCGCGCACCGTGGGCAAGAGCCACACCGCAATAGTGACAGCGACGGCGCACGCACCGACCACGCTGAGCAGAACGTGACTGACACGCGTCCCTCGGCGCAGCACAGCGCGAACAGCTTGCGCGATGCGGGCGTCAGGGCGCCACGATAACCAAGTATTCATTCAGATCTCCCATCGAGCATGGCTTGCAGACGAAAGAAACCGCGCATCGAGCGCTCGTCATGCAGGCCACGGCATCGCCGGCCTTGGTTGGGACCTCGGCGACACCGGGATACGCAAGGTACCGTTCATCACGGCAACCAAGCGTCTGGAGAGCCACATCGGAGCAAAAGGACCGGCGGCACACCGTGCGGCATGCACACAGTGGCTCTCACTCAAACGCCAGCGGCGAAAAATGCGCTGGCAAGGACAATAAGTCAGACCGTTTAAAGCGCCATTGCAGGGAAGGCGTACGGCGACGCATCGCGTCGAGGACTGGAGGAAAGTGAACTCAATATATGTGGCCCTGCAGCCAATGCCGACGGATTCTAGCAGGGTTTTATAGATCGTCAATGCTATAAAAGTACGCAATCATAACAAAAAGTTATAAAGAGGCAGCGCGAGGCCGCGGCAAAGTATGCGCTGGGCATGTTTCGCCGCATTGGCAAATGTGTCGAAACGGGTTGGAAAGACACCGTCCGGCCCCTTCGCGGGTACAATCCCAAGCCACCCGGCGTCGCCTGTTTACTGCCGAAAGCGGCGCTTTGACGCACCACCCAAGTGGCCGGCCCCCGAGTGGCCGTCCCGATCGTCATCCCCCTTCATGAAATACAAAGACCTGCGCGACTTTATCGGTCGCCTCGAGGAAGCCGGCGAATTGCGCCGTGTTCGCCAACCGGTCTCGCCTGTGCTCGAGATGACCGAACTATGCGACCGCGTGCTGCGCGCCGGCGGCCCCGCGCTTCTCTTCGACGCCCCCCCGGGCTACGAGTTGCCGGTGCTTGGCAACCTGTTCGGCACCACGCGGCGCATTGCCCTCGGAATGGGCATCGACGATGCCGCCGCGGCCAGCGAGCGCACTGCGCTCGAATCGTTGCGCGATGTGGGGCGGCTACTCTCGGCCCTGAAAGAGCCTGAACCGCCGAGGGGACTGCGCGATGCCGGCAAGCTCTTCTCGCTCGCAAAGGCAGTATGGGACATGGCGCCCAAGATCGTCAGCGCGCCGCCTTGTCAGGAGGTTGTCCTCGAAGGCGCCGACGTGGACCTTGCGCGGCTTCCAATCCAGACCTGCTGGCCGGGCGACGCCGCCCCGCTCATCACGTGGGGCCTCACGGTCACGCGCGGGCCCAACAAGACGCGGCAGAACCTCGGGATCTACCGCCAGCAGTTGATCGGCCGCAACAAGCTGATCATGCGTTGGCTTGCACATCGCGGCGGCGCGCTCGATTTCCGTGAGTTCGCGCTGAAGAACCCGGGCAAGCCCTATCCCGTGGCGGTCGTGCTCGGTGCTGATCCGGCGACGATCCTCGGCGCCGTGACGCCCGTGCCCGACACACTCTCGGAATATCAGTTCGCTGGCCTGCTAAGGGGCGGGCGCACCGAGCTCGCGAAGTGTCTGACACCTGGTGTCGATACGCTGCAAGTACCCGCCCGCGCAGAAATCGTGTTGGAAGGGTTCATTTATCCGCAAGACGGCGAACCGGCCGTCGCCCCGCGCGGGGCACCGCAGCGGCCGTCGCAGGGTGCGGCCGCTGGCTACGAACATGCGCTCGAAGGTCCGTATGGCGACCACACGGGCTACTACAACGAGCAGGAGTGGTTTCCCGTCTTCACCGTCGAGCGCATCACGATGCGCCGCGACGCCATCTATCATTCGACCTACACCGGTAAGCCTCCTGACGAACCGGCGATGCTCGGCGTCGCGCTAAACGAGGTGTTCGTGCCCCTGCTGCAAAAGCAGTTTCCGGAGATCACCGATTTCTACCTGCCGCCCGAGGGATGCAGTTACCGAATGGCGATCGTGCAGATGAAGAAAAGCTACGCGGGCCACGCGAAGCGCGTCATGTTCGGTGTCTGGAGCTTTCTGCGGCAATTCATGTACACAAAATTCATCATCGTCGTCGATGATGACGTCAACGTGCGGGACTGGAAAGAGGTTGTCTGGGCGATCACGACGCGCGTCGACCCGGCGCGCGATACCCTGCTTGTCGAACGCACCCCGATCGATTATCTCGATTTTGCATCGCCCGTATCGGGTCTCGGCTCTAAGATGGGCCTCGACGCGACGAACAAGTGGCCCGGTGAGACCGATCGCGAATGGGGCCGCCCGATCACGATGGATCCGGCGGTGAAAGCGCGCGTCGATGTTCTTTGGAATCAGTTGGGCCTGGACCGCTGAACGTGGCGGCACCGGGAGTTCGTAACGACTATGCAAAGCGACTTGCCATGAACGCTCTCCACTCTCTCGTTGCTGCCACAACCTATCGCGGCCCGGCAGTCGAAAACACGCATCTCGCGCATATCGCGATCGTCGATGCGTCGGGCCGGCTGATCTATGGGTTCGGCGATCCGCACCGGGCAACGCTGCCGCGCTCTGCTGTGAAGCCGGTGCAAGCCCTAGCCGTGCTCGAGACTGGCGCGCTCGAGCGCTTTAACTTCGACGACGCCGACCTCGCGCTCATGTGCGCTTCGCATAGCAGCGAGGACACGCATATCGCCCGCGCACGCGCGATGCTCGCCAAGGCGCAGGCGAGCGAGGCGGACTTGCGCTGCGGCGGCCACCCGCCGATCTCCGACGAAGTCGCGCGCGCATGGATCAAACGCGAATTCGCGCCTACCCCGGTATGCAGCAACTGCTCGGGCAAGCACGCCGGCATGCTGGCCGGTGCGCTTGCCATCGGCGCAGGCATTCAAGGCTACGAAAGCGAAGAACACCCGCTGCAGCAGCGCGTGAAGCGAACGCTGGCACAAATATGCGATTTGCCGGACGGTTCGATCCAGTGGGGCATCGACGGTTGCAATCTCCCGACGCCAAGCTTTGCGCTCGATCGGCTCGCTCGCATCTTCGCGAAGCTCGCGGGCGCGGCCGATCGCCTGGCTTCGCCCTCGGCTTCAATGCCGGGCCACGCGCCGAGCCCGACGCGCAATGCGGCGCTCGCGCGCATCTACCATGCGATGACGACCCATGCCGACCTCGTCGCCGGCAAAGGGCGCTTTTGCACGGCGCTGATGCGCGCATTCGACGGCGACGTGGTCGGCAAAATCGGCGCACAGGGCAGCTATGGGCTCGGCGTGCGAGCCGGTGCGCACCGTGTCGAGGGGGTCAGCGGCGCGCTCGGCATGGCGGTGAAGGTAGAGGACGGCGACAGCGAAGTCCTCAGCGCCATCGTCGTCGAGCTGCTTCATCAACTCGGCGTCGGTACTGAGGCGCAACGCGCACGCCTCGAAGCCTATCGCTCGCCGCCCGTCAAAAACACGGTCGGCATCGAAGTCGGCCGCCTCTCGGTGTCCGTCACGCTCGAACGGCATTCGGGCTGATCCGCCCCAACCCTATCGAAATACCCTGCATGCACTCCGCGTCGATGTTGTCGCACGGCTTCTTTCTCTCGCTTTCGCTATGCCTTGATATCGGGCTCGTGAATGTCGCGATGTTGTCGCTCACGCTCTCGCACGGCTTTAAACCTGGCTTCTTGCTCGGATTGGGCTCGTGTTTCGGCGATCTCGCCTACGCCGCGCTCGCGCTCGCCGGCATGACGGCGCTGCTGCGCTTTGACGCGGTCCGCTGGATCGTTTGGGTGGGCGCTGCGGCGATGCTGCTCTATCTCACATGGAAAATGGCGCGGGAGGCCGTCTACCCGACCGCATTGCCCGCCACAGCCACCACGACGGCGGAGCGGGCGCCAACGGCAGGGGCGAGGTCATCAAGCGAGTTCTTGCGCGGCCTCATGCTCGCCATATCGTCTCCTTCGGCGATCGTCTGGTTTGCCGCCGTCGGCGGCGCGCTGATTGCGAAAGCGGGAGCGACGAACGCACAGGCGGCGTCGGCATTTCTCGGCGGCTTCTTTCTCGGCGGCCTCTGCTGGACAGTCTTTCTCTGCACGCTCGCAAGCCAAGGGCGCAAGCGCGCCGGCGTAGGCCTACTTCGCGCCTGTCATACCGCCTCGGCACTGCTGTTTGCTTATTTGTCGTACAGCGTCATTGAGGGCGGACTTCGCGATCTCGTCGCTCATGCGGTGCCAGCGGTCTGAAAATCAGCGCCACCCACGACCGTAGTACCCATGGCCGTAATACCCGTGTCGGTAATGCCGCCACCCGGGGTGTCCGCGTCCCCAGTAGCCGTAGACGCCAGGCGGCGCATACACGACCGGCGGAGGCGCGTAATAAACCGGCGGCGGAGCGTAATAAGCTGGGGGCGGAGCGTAATAAGCTGGCGGCGGAGCGTAATAGACCGGCGGCGCGGCGTAGACCGGGTAAGCAGGCACCCCTATGCCGACCCCGACTGAGATATGCGCCTGCGCCGCATCGGCGAACCCTGCGCCAAGCGCAGCGACGGCCAGCAGCGAGATGAGTTTTTTCATTTGTTTCCCCCCAGCGGTGTTTGCCCGCACGCCTATGATTGGCGGCACCGGCAATTACCCTACTAATGTAAACAAAAAGCGGCAAACCCGCCGTTTGCATGTGTTTCAAATTGCAATCGTGCCTGGCGGAATGGGAAACCGGGGCGAATAGCAGAACAAGTAGGGAAATGCGCGGAAGCACTCATTGCAGGGGGTGAAGACTGCATTTACCGGTCGTGCCGTCAAGCGACGCGACTATCCGTAACGTTAACTTACCAAAGGATTCGTCGGGAGACCGGGCGGCGCTTAAGGGCCGCACGGCAGCCATCGGAGCTTCGGCAAGCCGCACGCGCGATGCGAAGACGCAAGACAGCGCGCCGCGCATCCCAACTACGTCATCCAACCTTCACATAAGTGAATTCGCGTGTGATGCTGGGCGGGACGTAAGCGCCGCCTATTTCGACGCGCGGCGTCAAGCGCTTGCGCTGATCCCACCAGCAACGACGTTGCGTGCGGTTGAGGAACCTCAGGTGCTTGCGATAGGAAAAGACGTTCATCGTTACTCC
>JAXDQB010000002.1:0-3444 GCA_034668065.1 Paraburkholderia sp. | reverse complement strand
CCTATGGACCGCTTCATTGCAATGAAAGTCTTCACCCGGGTCGTCGAATCGCGCAGCTTTGTGAAAGCAGGCGAATCACTGCAGATCGCGACGCCGCAGATATCCAGGACCGTACAGGCGCTCGAGGCGCATCTTGGCGCGCGGCTTTTGAACCGAACGACGCGCAGCATTAGCTTGACCGAAGACGGCGAAGCCTATTACGAGCGTTGTATTCGTGTGCTCGCCGAGGTCGACGAGATGGAAGCCGAGCTTACGCATGCCAAGCTGAACCCGAAGGGTAAGGTCAAGGTGAACCTGCCTTCGCTGATCGCAAAGACCGTCGTCATTCCCGCGTTGCCGGAGTTCTTCGCAATGTACCCCGAGGTGCAGGTCGAAATGGGCTTGAGCGATCGCCAGGTCGACATCATCGAAGAAGGCGTCGACTGCGTGATCCGCACGGGTGAGCTCGAAGACTCGGGGCTCGTCGCGCGGCGCATTGGCAATCTGCCGCGCGTCACCTGCGCCGCGCCCTCCTATCTCGAAAAATACGGCGAGCCGAAAACGCTGGACGATCTGCGCGCACACGTTGCCGTCAACTACGTGTCGAGCAACACAGGGCGCGTGCGTAGCTGGGACTTTCTCGTCGACGGCAGAATCGAGACGCTTGAGATGCGCAGCATCATCGCCGTCAACGAAGTCGATTCCTATGTGACATGCGGCCTGCATGGCCTCGGCATCGTGAAAGGCGCGCTGTACCCGCTCGTGCCCTATATCAAGACCGGTGCGTTGCTTGAGATCCTGAAGGATTTTCCGTCGCCGCCGCGGCCGATTTCCATCATGTACGCACGCAACCGTCATCTGCCGCGCAAGGTGCGCGTGTTCGCCGATTGGATTGCCGACCTGTTCGGGCGTGCGCCGCTCATGCAAACGGCGCAGCCCGAAACGAGCAACGCCGAGCTTCCTTGAGCCGCTCGAACGATTCGAAAAACTGATTTGCGTGCTACGAAAGAGGGATCTCGCGGATCATACAGGTCGTGTCGAAAAGAGGTTTCGGGCGGCGCGCCTTAATAGAGAAAAACAATCTTACCGATACGTATAATTCAGCGCTCGTTTTCGAAAGAAAACGCGCGCACCACGAAAACGAGACTACTGGCAAGACGGGGAAACACAATGGGTACCGGCAAAAAACAGCTGACCATCGCAGCACGTTTAATTTTAGGATTTGGCCTTGTACTGGCCGCGCTCGTGGCGCTGACCGCGATCGCAATCGGCCAGGTCGAAACAGTTCGATCGAGGCTCGATGACGTGATCGATGTGAACGGCGTCAAGGAGCGATACGCCATCAATTTCCGCGGCAGCGTCCATGACCGCTCGATTGCCATTCGCGATGTGACGCTGGTGTCCCCCCAAGAGCTGCCCAGCGTCCTCGATCACATACAAAGCCTCGCCCACGATTACACCGACTCGGCGAAGCCGCTTGCAGACATTTACGCCGAGCGCAAAGACATTACCGCTCAAGAGCGCGCGATCTATGCTCGTGTGAACGCCGCGCAGGCGCACAGCACTCCGTTGGTCGACCAAGTGATCGCCCTGCAGCAGGCGGGCGACGTAGAGGGCGCGCGTAAGGTGCTGCTCGATCAAGCGCGCCCGGCGCTGGTTGAATGGCTCGCTGGCATCAACGCGCTAATCGACTACCAGGAGCAACTGAGCCAGCAGGAGGCCGCCGAGGCCCGCAAGATCAGCACGGACTTCAAGTTATTGATGAGCATTCTGACTGCGCTTGCGTGCGCAGGCGGCGCGGTCGTCGTCTACCTGCTTGTGCGGCATATTACGAAGGCGCTCGGAGCGGAACCTGCCGAAGTGGCCGAAGTCGCCGAATCGATTCGCGCGGGCAACCTTGCCATGCGGATCCGATTGCGGCCGGACGACACGACGAGCGTCATGGCGGCGATGCAGCGCATGCAGCAGCGGCTCGCCGAGATCGTTACCGAGATGCGCGACGCCGCACAAGGCGTCGCCGCGACAACCGAACAGATCGCGTTCGGCAACACGGATCTCAGCACGCGCACCGAACGACAGGCTTCCGCACTCGAGCAGGCAAGCGGTGCGCTCGAGGAGTTCGATGCCAGTGTGGCCGCGAATGCGCAAAGCGCCGGCAATGCCGACGCGCTCGCGAAGCAAGCGTCGACGACGTCGGCGCAAGGCGGCGCTGCAGTGGGCCGCGTTGTCGAGACCATGCGCGCAATCGGCGAATCGTCGCACCGAATCGAGGACATCATCGCCGTCATTGATTCGATCGCGTTTCAGACCAACCTGCTCTCGTTGAATGCGGCCGTCGAAGCCGCGCGTGCGGGAGCCCAGGGGCGCGGGTTCGCGGTCGTCGCGGGCGAAGTGCGCGTGCTCGCTCAGCGCAGCGCCACAGCCGCAAAGGAAATCAGGGAGCTCATTTCGGCAAGCAGCGCCCGCATCAGCGAGGGGGGAAACCAGGTCAATTCCGCGGGTACGACGATCTCGAACGTCGTCGAAGCGTCACGCCGCGTTACTGACATCATGGAAGCGATTCACGAGGCGTGCAGCGCGCAGGCCCGACAGATAGGCGAAGTGCGCGACGTGATCAACACGCTCGAACGCAACACGCAGCAGAACGTGACGCTCGTTCAGCAATCCGCTGCTGCGGCCCAGAGCTTGAAGGACCGCGCGCAGGGACTGCTCGACACGGCCGATGTGTTCGTGTTGCCCGCTGACTGAGCGCCCGCCGCCGGCTGCACGTCGCCTCGCCTTGCCTCGCGGCTCACTCACGGTGCCTAGCCTAGCCCTCGCGAGTGGCGGCAGTCTCTGCTGCGTCAATCCGCCATCGGGGCCGCCGCGTGCGGTCGCCGGTTACGCCTCGGAGGGGCGGCCAAGCCCTGGCAGACGCGTACAACTGTACCGCAAGGTGATCGTGGTCATCAGTGCCAGCACCAATGCTTCGAGAGAAAACTGCCCCATACTCAGGATGGCCGTCACCGGGGGAAGATTCGCATAAAAAATATAGATGAAAGGGGCAAAGAGCACGCCGCGCATCGACATGATGAGCAGGACGAACAGGCTCATGCCTTTAACGGAAGCGAGTGACAGCTTGCTCCACACTATTCTTGCCAGAATAAAACAGGCTATCACGGGCTCCGCAAAGCTCAGGTACGCCGGTATCAGCACATTCAGGCCATAGGGGGGCGAAATGATGTTTTCCGGCGGCGGCAGCTGCGCAAGGACCATGTCGACATACTTTCTAATGGCCGGCGTGAACCAAAAACTTAATAGAGCAGCGATAAAAAGAGCACCCAATAGTTGTTGCCAAACGCGACTCAACCTCGGGGCAACGATAACAATCAGACAAGCCAGCAGCAAATGCGTCATCAAATCTGGCAGGCAGTAAATCAGCGAGAGCACCCATTCCGATGTGGTAACTCCGACCATTAACGGCAT
>JAXDQB010000001.1:0-3123 GCA_034668065.1 Paraburkholderia sp. | reverse complement strand
TGTCTTTGGTGAAGGTGCCCAGCGACTTGCCGCGATTGAGCAGCGTGAACGAATCGCCGATCGGGTAGGCGTGATGAACGTTGTGCGTGATAAAGATTACGGAGATGCCACGCTCGCGCGCCTTGTGAATGAGCTTGATGACATTGAAGCTTTGCTTCACGCCGAGCGCGGCTGTCGGCTCGTCGAGAATCAACACGCGCGCGCCGAAGTGAATGGCACGTGCGATCGCGAGGCACTGGCGCTCGCCGCCCGACATCGTTCCGATCGGTTGATGCGGATCGCGCACATGGATGCCCATTTCGGCCAGCTTTTCGCGCGCGGTCGTCGCGGCTGTTTCAGTGTCCATCACCTTCAAGAACCCGAAGCGCTTTATTTGCGGCTCGCGACCCATAAAGAAGTTGCGGGCGACTGACAGCATCGGCACGAGCGCCAGGTCCTGATAAACGGTTGCGATGCCGAGATCGAGGGCGTCCTTTGGCGAGGCGAAATGCACGGGCTTGCCGTCGACAAGATAGATGCCTTCGCTCGGCGCATGCACGCCCGCAAGCGTCTTGATGAGCGTCGACTTGCCGGCGCCGTTGTCGCCCAGCAGGCAGTGCACCTCGGCGCGCCTCAGTCTTAGCGTCACGTCCTTTAGCGCGATCACGTTGCCGAAGTAGCGGCTCGCGTTCTCGAGCGCGAGGATGAAGGCTCCCTCGTCCTGCGCGCTGGGGTGCATGTCGCCTTGTGCTCCTTGTTCGACGGTGGCCATGATGTCCTCCTCGTTCGGCGCGATGTTCAACGCGATGCCGAGACGCGGCTGCGTACGTAGTGATTGAAGAGCACGGCGAAGAGCAGCATGAGGCCGAGGAACACGCGGAACCAGTCCGAATCGATGTTCGTATAGCTGATGCCGATCTGCACGACGCCGAAGATGAGCGCGCCGAATGCGGCGCCGACAACGGAGCCATAGCCGCCTGTGAGCAGCGTGCCGCCTATGACGGCCGCAATGATCGCTTCGAACTCTTTTTGCAGCCCGCGGTCGGCTGCGGCCGAGCCGATGTCGCACACTTGCAGCACGGCGAACAGGCAGGCGCAGAACGCCGTGAGAACGAAAAGGCGAATCTTCACGCGTTTTACGGGCACGCCGACATTTTTTGCGGCGTTCGCATCGCCGCCCACCGCGAAGATCCAATTACCGAAGCGCGTTTTGGCGAGTGTGAAGGCACCGATCGCCGCAAGCGCGAACCACCAAACAACGACCTTCGGCACGCCGGGCACGAGCGGCTCGCCGTTATCGAGCAGGCGCACGATGCCGATATGCGCGAGCCAGCGGAAGAAGCCGTGAAAGGCGACGCCCTGGAAGAGCGTGTGTGCGAACGTGCTTTGTGCGGCCACGTCGCCAACGCCCGAGATGATCGTGCGGTCCGCGAACATCACGGAGAGTGCAAGCGTGAGGCCCCGCAGGATGAAGAGGAACGCGAGCGTGACGATGAACGAGGGCAGCCTCGTGCGCATTACGAGATAACCGTTCAGCGCACCGAGTGCCATCGAAGCGGCGAAGGCGAACACGATCGCGAGCTCGATCGGCCAGTGAAAGTACATGGTCGGCAGGGCAACCATCATGCCGGCAAAGCCGATCATCGAGCCGATCGACAGATCGAATTCGCCCGCGATCATGAGCAGGCAGGCGCCCACGGCGAGAATGCCGAGATAGGCTGCGACCTGCGACCAGTTCATGATGCCGTCGAGATTGAACATGCCCGAATCGCCCGCGCCGAGCGCGAAAACGATGAACACCATGACCGTGCCGGCGAGCGCCGCAAACTCGGGTCGGCCCAGCAAATGCTTGAACCACGATTCGCGACGCAAGCGCTCGTCGGTTGCGGCAGGTTCGGCACCCGCCTGGGGGCTTGACTGCTCATGCCGGCGCAAGTGGCCATGGAAATAATCGACGACGCCCATCGAATGTCTCCTTGATGCGCGGCCGAACCGGCTGAGGGTCCCCGGTCGGGCCGGTTTGCTCCGCACAATAAAGCTGCTTCAAATTCCAAACGACGCTCGGGGCGAGCAACCCACGCTGCCCTGCGTCAGCGGTACTGGCCCGCAAATGTCACGACTTTGTCGACGTTGTCTTTGGTGATGAAGCCCGGGCCCGAGCGGATCGTTTTCGAGTCGTAGACAGGCTTGAGCCCGTAGTCGGAAAGGCGCTTCTGGAACTTGGGATTGCCCTTCAATGCGGCTTCGATCTTGGCCGCATCGGTCAGATGGTCTTTCTTGGCGATCGCGAGCACGGCAACGGGGATGTAGCCCTGCAGGTACGGTTGCTGATCGATCGCAAACTGAATCGTGCCGTCTTTGATTGCCTTGGCGATATCGTCCGAGAAATCGAATGTCGCGAACCAGATCTTCCCGGCGAGGCCCATCTGCTCGAGCGCCTTGATGGTGGGCGATGCCGAGGTCGGACCGAGCGTGAGCACGCCGCCGGTGTCGGGATGATTGCGCAAATAGGCGCTGACCTTCGTCTGAATTCCGGTGGGATCTTGACCTGCATCGAGCGTCGATGTCTTGAAGTTGACCCCGAGCGCTTTGGCAAAACCGCGGCAGCGTTCGAACGACGCCGGGTTCGTCGCGTAGTGGTTCACACAGAGGAACGACTTGACGCCGGCAGCCTTCGCCTTTTCCCCGGCGGCCTGGCCTGCGGCGACTTCGGGTTGGCCGATGTGCATGATCGCGCCGAGCTCCTTGCTTTGCTTCTCAGTCCCGGAATTGATGGTCACGAGCGGGATGTGCTTGCCGGTGACTTTCCTGATCGTGCCTTTGAGCACGTCGTAATCCGCAATCGTCGTGATGACGCCGTCATAGTTGCGCGCGGCCGCTTGCTCGACCAGACGCGACATGTCGGAAAGATCGCCGTTGGATGGGTTCCGGTAGTCAGTCTGCACGTTGAAGTCTTCGTCCGCCTGCTTGATCGCGTTTTTGATCGTGTTCCACCACGAATCGGAATCGGGCGCGTGGCTGATCAAGACGAAGTGCGCGTCAGCCGCATGGGCGGCCGGGACGGCGAAGGAACCGAATGCGAACGCGAATCCGGAAGCGAGCGTTGCCGCGATCGTTCTCAGCGCGGCATTGCGGTTGCCAGGT